>DASSQJ010000024.1:0-11386 GCA_035702545.1 Phycicoccus sp. | reverse complement strand
CTCGGCCGCCCCGGCCTCGCGCAGCATCCGCACCAGCGCCCGCTGGGTGTTGCCGCGCACGATCGAGTCGTCGACGACGACGAGCCGCTTGCCGCGGATGACGTCCCGGAGCGGGTTGAGCTTGAGCCGGATGCCGAGCTGCCGGATCGTCTGCGACGGGGCGATGAAGGTGCGCCCCACGTAGGAGTTCTTCACCAGCCCCTGCCCGTAGGGGATGCCCGACTCCTGGGCGTAGCCGATGGCCGCCGGGGTCCCGCTCTCGGGGGTGGGCATCACGAGGTCGGCGTCGACGGGGTGCTCCCGGGCCAGCGCCCGGCCCATCGCCACCCGGGCCTCGTGGACCACCCGACCGGCGATCGTCGTGTCGGGCCGGGCGAGGTAGACGTACTCGAAGACGCAGCCCTTGGGCCGGGCCTCGGCGAACCGCTGCGAGCGCAGGCCGTCCTCGTCGATCGCGATGAGCTCGCCGGGCTCGACCTCGCGGACGAACGAGGCCCCGACGATGTCGAGTGCCGCCGTCTCCGACGCGACGACCCAGCCGCGCTCGAGCCGGCCGATGACGAGCGGGCGGATTCCCTGGGGGTCGCGGGCCGCGTAGAGCGTGTGCTCGTCGATGAAGACGAAGCAGAACGCCCCCCGCAGCACCGGGAGGACGTCGAGCGCCGCCGCCTCGACGGTCCGGTCGGGGTCGTCGGCGAGCAGGGCGGTGACCAGGGCGGTGTCGGTGGTGTTCCCGCGGGCGAGCTCGCCCCGGTGTGGGTCGCCGGCGAGCCGGCCCTCGAGGACGTCGCGCAGCTCTGCGGAGTTGATGAGGTTGCCGTTGTGGGCGAGGGCGACCGTCCCACCCGCGTGCCCTCCCAGCGTCGGCTGGGCGTTCTCCCAGGTCGAACCGCCGGTCGTCGAGTACCGGCAGTGGCCGACGGCGAGGTGCCCGCGCAGCGAGGCCAGTGAGCGCTCGTCGAAGACCTGCGAGACCAGGCCCATGTCCTTGTAGACGAGCAGCCGCTTGCCGTCCGACGTCGCGATCCCCGCCGACTCCTGACCGCGGTGCTGCAGCGCGTAGAGGCCGTAGTACGTCAGCTTGGCGACGTCCTCCCCCGGCGCCCAGACCCCGAAGACGCCGCACGCGTCCTGCGGGCCCTGCTCCCCGGGGAGGAGCTCGTGGGTCAGGCGTCCGTCACCGCGTGGCACGAGGCGAATCCTTCCACAGGCGGGCGGTCAGGCCCGGTCCGCCCGTCGGTCGATGACGACCGCGAGCAGGGCCGCGAGGAGCGCGAGCAGCCCGGCGCCGAGGAGCCCGAGGTAGCCGATCGCCGCGGTCGGCGTGTACGGCCCCTGCGCGCGGACCGAGGTGGTGTCCTCGAACCAGCCCCCGACGGCCACCGCGGCGCCGGCGAGGAAGCCGATGACGGCCCCGGTGAGGATGATCCGCAGGAAGCGCGGACGACGAGGAGGTGTCACGCTCCTTACGGTACGTGACGCGACCGACGGCCCCGACCGCACCCGGGGGCACGATGGGACGGTGCGCAGCGCATCCGCCAGGGACCCCGGCCGCGAAGAATCGACATGACGACCGGACACCCCACGGCCGCGCCGACTCCGGCCGCGGCACCCGCCCCGGTGCCCGTCCGCCGGCCGGCGGGTGGCTGGTACGCCCTCGGGGGCGTGCTCGCCGCGGCGGTCGGCGCCGGTGTCGGGCACCTCGTCGCCGGGCTCGTCTCGCCCGAGTCCTCCCCCGTCCTCGCCGTCGGGTCGACGGTCGTCGACGCGACCCCGACCCCGGTCAAGGAGTGGGCCGTCGCCGCGTTCGGCACCGCGGACAAGGCGGTCCTGCTCGGGTCGGTCGCGGTCGTCACCCTCGCCCTCGCCGCGCTCGCGGGAGTCGTCGCCCGGCATCGCCGCACCCTCGGCCTGGCCCTGCTCGCCGTCCTCGCCGTCGTGGCGACGGCGGCCGCGGTCAGCCGGCCCGCCGCCACCGGCATCGAGGTGCTCCCCGGCTTCGCGACGGCGGTCACCGGTGTCCTGGCCGCCGGCTGGTTCCTCGCCCTGCTCGACCGGTGGGGAGCCGCGCAGGCCGACCCGACCACGGGCGCCGGCCCGGACCTGCGGGCCCGAGCAGACGGCAGCAGCACACGCCGCGACGTCCTCGCCGCTGCCGCCGGCCTCGGCGCGCTCGCCGCCACCACCGGGGCCCTCGGCCGCGGCCTCGCCGCACGCGGCGGCTCCCCCTCAGACGTCGTCCTGCCCCCCGCGACGACCCCGCTCCCCGCCCTCCCCCGGGGCCTCGAGCGCACGGTCCCGGGCATCAGCCCGTTCCGAACGCCGAACGCGCAGTTCTACCGGATCGACACCGCCCTGGTCATCCCGCGGGTCTCCCCCGAGTCGTGGAGCCTGACCGTCGACGGCGAGGTCGACCACCCGTTCACCATCGGGTTCGCCGAGCTCCTCGCGATGCCCCTCGTCGAGGCCGACATCACCCTCACCTGCGTGTCCAACGAGGTCGGCGGCCCCTACATCGGCTCGGCCCGCTGGCTCGGGGTCCGCACCCGCGACCTGCTCGAGCGCGCCGGCGTCCGCCCCACGGCCGACCAGGTCCTCAGCCGCTCCACCGACGGGATGACGATCTCGACCCCGGTGCAGGCCCTCACCGACGACCGGGACGCCCTCGTCGCCGTCGCGATGAACGGGGAGCCGCTGCCCGCGCTCCACGGGTTCCCCGCCCGCCTCGTCACCCCGGGCCTCTACGGCTTCGTCGGGGCGACGAAGTGGCTGACCCGGATGACGGCGACGACGTACGCCGCCGAGCAGGCCTACTGGACCGTGCGGGGGTGGGCCGCCGAAGGCCCCGTCCTCACCCAGTCGCGGATCGACACCCCGCGGGCGTCGTCGACGGTGGGTGCGGGGCAGGTCGTCGTCGGCGGGGTAGCCTGGGCGCAGCACCGCGGCATCAGCCGGGTGGAGGTGAGGGTCGACGACGGCGGGTGGCAGGTGGCGACCCTCGGTCCCGACGCCGGCATCGACTACTGGCGCCAGTGGTACCTGCCGTGGGACGCCTCGCCCGGCCCGCACACGCTGACAGTCCGGGCGACGGACGCCACCGGTGCGACGCAGCCGGAGCAGCGGACCGAGCCGTTCCCCAGCGGCGCGACCGGTTGGCACTCGGTCGACGTCACCGTGGGGTGAGCGCGAGCTCCTCGAGGACCGCCTCGTCACCGGCGTAGGGCCCGGCGGGGCGCGGCCAGTGCGTGACGGTGTCGGTGAAGCCGAGGTCGGCGGCGCGCCCGGTCATCTCCGCGTAGAGGCCCGCCGACTCCAGCGAGAAGCGCGGCGAGGCGTCGAGCGAGAGCAGCCGGCGCAGCGGCCCCCGGCCCGCGGCCGCCTCGGCCTCGGCGAACCGCCCCGCCAGCTCGGCGACGTGGG
This sequence comes from Phycicoccus sp., assembly GCA_035702545.1. GTDB lineage: Bacteria > Actinomycetota > Actinomycetes > Actinomycetales > Dermatophilaceae > DASSQJ01. The sequence continues at coordinate 7,966 of DASSQJ010000024.1, read as the reverse complement.
CGAACCAGCCGTCGAGGTCGACGTCGCCGGCTCCCCCGCCCGTGGTCACCCACCCGTCCCCCAGGGTGGCGGCGAGCCGGATGGACCGGGGCCCGTTCGCCGCCACGAGCAGCGGCACCCGGTGGCGGACCGGACCGGGCAGGGTCCGGGCGTCTCGGGCCGTGTACCACTCGCCGCGGTGCTCGACGTGGTCCTCCCGCAGCAGCCGGTCGAGGAGGGGGACGAACTCGTGGAACCGGGCGACCCGCTCGCCGACCGCGTGCTCGTCGCCGAGGATCCGGGCGTCGAGGTCCCCGCCCGTGCCGAGGCCGCAGAGGAACCGGCCCTCGGACAGGTCGTCGAGGGTGAGGACGTCCCGGGCGAACGTGTACGGGTGCCGGTAGTTCGGCGAGGAGACGAAGGTGCCGAGGCCGATGCGTTCGGTCACCCCGGCGGCGGCCGCGAGGGTCGGGACGGCCGCGAACCACGCAGAGTCCTGGAGCCCCGACCAGACGAGGTGGTCGTACGTCCACGCGTGGTCGAAGCCCAGCTCCTCGGCGGCGCGCCACCGGGGGGCCATCTCGTGCCACGGCGCCTCGGGCAGGATCGCGATGCCCTGCCGGATCCGGGCCGTCACCGGGACCCCACCGTGGTGAGCGGGAGGAGTCCGGAGAGGTCGGCGCGGGTGCCGCTGACGCGCAGCACCCCCTCGGCGAGGGCCGCGGGCCAGGTCAGCCGGCCGGTCGCGAGGAGCAGCCAGGTCTCGGCATCCGTCTCGACGACGTTCGGTGGGGTGCCCCGGGTGTGGCGGGGCCCCTCGACGCACTGGACCACCCCGAACGGCGGTACCCGGACCTCGACGCTTCGCCCGGGGGCGCGCTCGCCGAGCTCCTCGAGGGTGTAGCGGACCGCAGTGCCGCGGGTAGCGCGGTCGGTCGTCCCCGGGTCGGCCAGCCAGGCGGCGAGGGCGGCGCGGCCCGAGGTCGGGTCGGTGCGTCGGCGCGGCGGCATACCGGCATCGTAGGCGTCCGGGTCCGGGTCCTATCTGCTGCCTCACAGGCGTCCGCTGCCTCCGTCCGACGGGTGTTCCGTGGAAAGGGATCCCTCTCGAGGTGCACCGAGGAGGTGCGTGATGACGTCGAGCTCCCACCACGGCACATCCACCGGGACCAGGTGGTCGGCGACGACGACAGCGGGCCGGGTGACCGTGGCCCTAGCCGGCGCCTTCGGGGTGCTGTTCGTCTGGGTGATGGGCCTCGCGGCCCTCGTCGACTGGGTCGCCCCCGGAGTCGGGGCGACGGGGTGGCTCGACAGCTGGGTGACCCCCGTCGTCATGGCGGTCCTCGTGGACGCCGCCGCCGTCGCCGGGCTGGTCGCGTGGCGAGGCGGTGAGCGAGGTGTCATCCCCCAGGTGTTGACCTGGGTGTGCCTCGCGACGGGTGTCATGTGGACCTTCATCGTGGTGGGTGAGGTCCTCGGCGGCGCATGACCGTTCCCCGTGGACCGGTCGCCCCATAGCCTGCTCGCGTGGGCGAGGCCGAGTTCGAGCGGGACGGGACGCTCGTCACCGTCGTCCTCGACGGCCAGCCCCAGTCGGCCGTCGACCTCGCCGACCCGACCCGCCTGGACTTCGAGTACGTCCAGCACCTCGCCCTGTGCGTGGACGCCCTCACCCGCCCCGGACCGCTGCGGGTGACCCACGTCGGCGGGGGCGGGCTCACGCTCGCCCGCTGGGTGCAGGCCACGCGGCCCGGATCACCGCAGGTCGTCCTCGAGCCCGACCTCGCCCTCACCGACGCCGTCCGCCGCGAGCTGCCGCTCCCCCGGGGCCACCGCATCCGGGTCCGGGCCGTCACCGGGGAGGAGGGGATCGCGGCGCTGCGCGACGCCAGCGCCGACGTCGTCGTCCTCGACGCGTACGCCGACGGCCGGACGCCGCCGGCGCTGGGGAGCGTCGAGTGGTTCCGCGAGGTCGCGCGCGTGCTCGGACCGGGGGGCCTGCTCCTCGCCAACGTCGCGGACGAACCCGGGATGCGGCACGCCGCCCGGGTGGCGGCCGGCATCCGCGACGCCCTCGGCCACACCGCCGTCGTCGGCCTCCACGAGGTGCTCAAGGGGCGGCGGTTCGGCAACCTCGTCCTCGTCGGGTCGGCCACGCCCCTCGACCTCTACACGCTGCGCCGAGCCGCGGCCTCGGCCCCGCTGCCCACCGGAGTGATCCCCGGGACGGACCTCGCGAGGCGCGTCCCCGGAGCCCGGCCGTTCAGCATCGCCGCAGGCGACACCGCCGCCTCCCCGGAGCCGCCCGAGCGGGGCTCCTGGCGTCGCCGCTGACGCGGCACCGGGTCGGCTACCTCCTCAGGGGGTGCCCCACGGCTCGAGCTTCGGCGGCTCGTCGTCACCCTCCGGGCGCGGCGGCTCGGGCTCGGGCGGGGACGCCGGCGGAGGAGTGCCGGCGGCCTCGGCGCCTCCCGACGTCATCCCGCCGGCCATCGTGTGCAGCTCCTTGGCGACCTCGGCGAAGGTCGCGCTCAGCGCCTCGGTGAGGGAGGCGCCGACCCGGCGGGCGTCGTCCTGGACGCCGGGGTCGCGGGCCGCGGCCCCGAGGGAGTCGACGGCTCCCTGGATGGCGCCGGCGAAGCGGCGGGCCGCCTCGCCCAGGTCCTGGTCGGCCGGCGCCGCGGCACCGGTCTCGCGCTGCTCGTAGTGGGACTTCAGGGACGCGCCGAGGGCGGCGAACCGCTCACCGGCGTCCTTCCACGCGGACTTGACGTCGTCGCTCATGCCTCATGCATACGCCGTCGGGCTCCGGAGCGCCACACCGCGGGGCGTCGCGACCGGGCGGACGGTCCCCGCGGTCAGTCGCGCTCGCCCCGGAGGAAGCGGACGACCTTCGAACGTCGCGGCTCGGTGGGCCGCTGCACCGGGCTGGGCGGCACCGGCACGGGACGGCCGCCGGACTCGTAGTGCCGAAGCGTGGCCACGACGTCCCGGAGCAGCGCGTCGACCTCGTCGGCGTCGTACCCCCGCCGCAGCCGGGTCCGGGTGACCTCGGTCGACTCGAGGTCCGCCGCGGTCATCGGCGCCTGGCCCGGGGTGCCGCCGCCCTCGTAGTACCGCAGCGCCGCCACCGCGCGGTCCAGGAGCTCGTCGACGGCCCGCTCGTCGTAGCCGTCGCGCACCCCCGTCTGCGTGAAGAACGTGTTCAGCAGCTCTTCGGAGCGTCTCATCCCGCCACCTCTCTCAGCCGACGAAGAGCCGGGCGTTCCGGAACATCCGCAACCACGGGCTCGCCTCCTCGACCGGCCCGGACGTCCACGACATCTGGACGTTGCGGCACACCCGTTCCGGGTGCGGCATCATCGCCGTGAACCGGCCGTCCGTCGTCGTCACCGCGGTGAGACCGCCCGGCGACCCGTTGGGGTTGAACGGATGCGTCCGCGCCGGCTCGCCGTGGTGGTCGACGAAGCGGGCGACCCGGTGCACCGCCGAGGCGTCGCCCCGCGCCGAGAAGTTGGCGAACCCCTCACCGTGGGCGACGGCGATCGGGATGCGGCTGCCCGCCATCCCCGTGGTGAGCACCGACGGGGAGTCGAGCACCTCGACGAGGGTCAGCCGGGCCTCGTACTGCTCCGACCGGTTGCGCGTGAAGCGCGGCCACGCCTCCGCACCGGGGACGAGGTCGGCGAGGGCCGCGAACATCTGGCACCCGTTGCAGATGCCGAGCCCGAAGGTCCCGTCGCGGTGGAAGAAGTCATGGAAGGCCTCGGTGAGCCGGTCGGAGAAGAGGATGGAGCGGGCCCAGCCCTCCCCGGCGCCGAGGGTGTCGCCGTAGGAGAACCCGCCGGCGGCGACGAGCCCGGTGAAGTCGCCGAGGTCGGCGCGGCCGCACTGGAGGTCGGTCATGTGGACGTCGTAGGCGTCGAAGCCGGCCCGGTCGAGCATGAAGGCCGTCTCGACGTGCGAGTTGACGCCCTGCTCGCGCAGCACGGCCACCTTCGGGCGCGCGCCCAGGGACAGGTAGGGGGCGGCGACGTCGACGGTGGGGTCGAAGGTCGGCGCCACGACGAGGCCCGGGTCGTCGTCGGCGCCGACGGCGGCGTGCTCCTCGTCGGCGGCACCGGGGTTGTCGCGCAGCACCGAGATCCGCCAGGACACCTCGTCCCACGCCTGGGCCAGGTCGCGGACCGGCTCGTCGACCAGCGCCGTCTCACCGGCCCAGACCCTCACCCGGCGCTCGGCGGTCGGCGAGCCGATGGGGCGGCCCACCTCACCGAGGCCGTGCCGGTCGAGCACGTCGAGCACGTCGTCGACCCGGTCCGCGGGCACCTCGAGGACGGCCCCGAGCTCTTCGGCGAACAGCTCCTCGACGGAGCGCACCCCGACGTCGACGCCGCACCCCCCGGCGAAGGCCATCTCGCAGAGGGTGGCCCAGAGGCCGCCGTCCGAACGGTCGTGGTAGGCGAGGACGGTTCCGGCGGAGCGCAGCTCGGCCATGGCGGCGAACAACCCGGAGAGCAGGGCCGGGTCGTCGAGGTCCGGCACCTCCCGCCCGAAGGCGCCCGAGACCTGGGCCAGCACGGACCCGCCGAGGCGGTCGCGACCGGCGCCCAGGTCGACGAGCACGAGCCGGGTGGCCGGGGCAGGGGCGCCGTCGGCGGCGCGCCCGCCGCGCAGCTGCGGCGTCAGGGTGCCTCGGACGTCGGGCAGCGACGCGAAGGCGGAGACGACGAGCGAGACCGGCGAGGTCACCTGGCGCGGCTCGCCCGAGACCGGGTCGGTCCAGCGGGTCCGCATCGACAGCGAGTCCTTGCCGACCGGCACCGACACCCCGAGGGCGGGGCAGAGCTCCATCGCCACCGCCTCGACGGTGTCGTACAGCGCGGCGTCCTCGCCCTCCTCGCCGCACGCGGCCATCCAGTTGCACGACAGCTTCACGGTGCGGAGGGCGACGGGCGCCGCGAGCAGGTTGGTCAGCGCCTCGCCCACCGCCATCCGGCCGGACGCCGGGGCGTCGACGGCCGCGATCGGCATCCGTTCCCCGCTCGCCATCGCCTCGCCGGCGAGGCCGACGTGGTCGGCGAGGGTCACCGCGACGTCGGCGACGGGCACCTGCCACGGGCCCACCATCTGGTCGCGGTGCGTGAGCCCGCCGACGGTCCGGTCGGCGATGGTCACGAGGAACCGCTTGCTCGCGACCGTCGGGTGCCGCAGCACGGCGTACGCCGCCTCGCGCACGTCGACGGCACCGACGTCGAGGTCGTCGCCGGCCCGCTCGACGTGGCGGACGTCGCGCGTCATCCGCGGGGGCTTGCCGAGGAGGACCTCCATCGGCATGTCGATGGGGCGGACCTCGCCCTCGGCGTCCTCGGGACCGGGCGCGAGGACGAGTTGCCCGTCGTCGCGAGCCACCCCGACGATGGCGAAGGGGCACCGCTCACGGGCGCACAGGGCGGCGAACCGGTCGAGCGACTCGGGCGCGATGGCGAGGACGTAGCGCTCCTGGGACTCGTTGCACCACACCTCCTTCGGCGCCAGCCCGGACTCCTCGACCGGGACCGCCGCGAGGTCGAAACGCGCCCCGAGGCCGGCGTCGTCGACGAGCTCCGGGAAGGCGTTGGAGAGGCCGCCGGCGCCGACGTCGTGGATGGCGAGGACGGGGTTCTCGTCCGGGCCCAGGCTCCAGCAGTGGTTGATGACCTCCTGCGCCCGCCGCTCGATCTCGGGGTTGCCACGCTGGACCGAGTCGAAGTCGAGGTCCGCGGCGTTGGACCCGGCCGCCATCGAGGACGCCGCCCCGCCGCCCATCCCGATCCGCATCCCCGGGCCGCCGAGCTGGACGAGGAGGGTGCCGTCGGGGAACCGGACCTTCTCGGTGAGGTCGGCGCTGATGGTGCCGAGGCCGCCGGCGCTCATGATCGGCTTGTGGTAGCCGCGGCGCACGCCGTCGACGGTCTGCTCGTAGACGCGGAAGAAGCCGCCCAGGCCGGGCCGGCCGAACTCGTTGTTGAAGGCCGCGGCCCCGACCGGTCCCTCGACCATGATCTCGAGCGGCGACGCGATGTGGCCGGGGGCGCCGTACTCCTCCCGCTCCCACGGCTCGTCGGTGCCCGGCAGGTGGAGGTTCGACACCGCGAACCCGGTGAGCCCGGCCTTGGGCTGCGAGCCACGGCCGGTCGCCCCCTCGTCGCGGATCTCGCCCCCCGCGCCGGTCGCCGCGCCGGGGAACGGACTGATGGCGGTCGGGTGGTTGTGCGTCTCGACCTTCATGAGGACGTGGACGTCGTCCTCCCGGCCCGCGTAGCGGCTCGGCCCGTCGACGTCCTCGGGGAGCCAGCGCACGCGACGCCCGCCCACCATCACCGAGGCGTTGTCGCTGTACGCGACGACGGTGCCCTCGCCGGCCACCTGCTCGGTGTGCCGGATCATCGCGAAGAGCGAGCGCGGCCGGGGCTCGCCGTCGATGACGAAGTCGGCGTTGAAGATCTTGTGGCGGCAGTGCTCGGAGTTGGCCTGCGCGAACATCATGAGCTCGACGTCGGTGGGGTTGCGCCCGAGCCCGGTGAAGGCGTCGACGAGGTAGTCGACCTCGTCGTCGGAGAGGGCCAGTCCGAAGGCCCGGTCGGCCTCCTCGAGCGCCTCGCGCCCCCGCCCGAGGACGTCGACGTGCTCCATCGGCTCCGCTTCGCGCTCGTCGAAGAGCGCGGCGGCAACCTCGCGGGCGGGGAGCGCCGTCTCGGTCATCCGGTCGTGGAGCAGGTCGGCGCACGCGGCCCACTCGGCCTCGGTGAGGGGCTCGGCGCACTCGAGGCGGTACTCGGTGACCCGCTCGACGCGGCGCACGTCGACTCCGCAGCTGTGCGCGATGTCCGTCGCCTTGGACGCCCACGGCGAGAGGGTCCCGAGGCGGGGGGCGACGACGACGCACGCCTCGTACGGGGCCGGCTCGGGCTCGTGCCACGGGTCCCCGTAGGTGAGCAGGCGGGTGACGGTGGCGGCGGTGGCCTCGTCGAGGGGGGTCCGGCTCGCCACCCAGTGGACGTGCTGGGCCGAGACGGTGACCACCTGGGGCGCGACGACCCGCAGCCGGGCCAGGACGCCGGCGGCACGGAAGCTGGAGAGGGCGGCGCCCCCGGGGACGGTGGTCAGCACGAGGTCGTGCGACGAGGCCATGGTGCGCGTCTCCCAGGGGTGCGGCGGCGGCGTTCTGCCGGGCTCAGGGTACCGGGCCACCGTGGTGTACCATTTGGTACATGATCGAGGTCCAGCGCTCCACCACCCTCCCCGCCGGCGTCCTCTGGGACGTCCTCTCCGACCTACGCGGCTGGCCGTCCTGGCTCCCGACGGTCGACACCGCGACGCCGCTCGACCCCGCCCGCGCCGACGGCCCCGGCGCGGCGTACGTCCTCGAGCAGCCCGGCCTGCCGCGGGCCACGTGGACGGTGACCGACTGGCAGCCCGGCCGGTCCTTCACGTGGGAGTCCCGCAGCCCCGGGATCCGGAGCACCGGCATCCACGAGCTCCTTCCGACGGACCGCGGGACGACCATCCGCCTCGCGCTGGAGTGGACGGGCCTGCTGGCGCGCCCGCTCGAGTGGGTCATCGGCGCCAAGAGCCGCAACTACGTGACCCGCGAGGCCGCCGCCCTCGAGGCCACCGCGGCCGCCCGCGCCGGGGCGTGAGTGCCCGGGACGACCTGCTCGCACGGGCCGTCGCGTGGTTCGCCGAGCACGGGGTCGGCGACACGAGCCTGCGCACGCTCGCGGCCGGCATCGGGACGAGCCACCGGATGCTCAACTACCACTTCGGTTCTCGCGAAGGGTTGCTCGGTGCGGTCGTCGAGGCGGTCGAGCGGGCCGAGCAGGACGCGCTGCTCGAGCTCGTCGCCACGTACGAGGACCCGTTCGAGGCCGGTGCCGCCTTCTGGACGCGAGTCGCCGACCGGGCCGAGGTCTTCGCCCCGCTCTTCTTCGAGCTGAGCAGCCAC
>DASSQJ010000023.1:0-5438 GCA_035702545.1 Phycicoccus sp. | reverse complement strand
GGGCGGTTCAGCTCGAGTAGATGGCGTACTGCAGGAGCTCCTCCGGCACGCCCTCGTCGTACGGAGCGACGACCTCGGCAGGGAGGCGTTCCATGTCGGCGACCCGCAGGTAGTCGCGCATGGTCGTGCCGGTGCAGTGCGAGTCGACGTTGAGGGCTCCCCTGCCGCTCTCGACGTCGGCCCGGTGCACGGTGCGGAAGTCCACGCTGACCCGGGTGCGCCCCGAGGTGTTGGGCACCGAGGAGTGCAGCTGCGCGCCCGAGAACACCATCATCCCGCCGACCGGCGGGACGGGACGGATCTGCGGGTCGAGGGCGATGGGCTCCTCCGGCTTCGGCTGCTCACGGGTGTCCACCCCGATCTGGGAGGCCGCGAGCGCCCGGCTGTCCCGGTTCCACTCGTAGTAGTTGTAGCTCCCGCTGCCGTTGCGGACCGGCTGGTCGAAGTACTCCGGGTGGAAGGCGACGACGTTGTCGGGGTGGACGTCGTAGACCGGCAGCCACCAGTTGACCTGCATCATCGGTGCCGAGTACCACGTGTCGCGGTGGGGGTGGAAGGCGTAGGCGATCCCCGTCGTGAGGTAGTCGTCCGAGGTCGAGGTCCGCAGCCGGGGGACGTCGAAGTACGTGAGCTCGGGGTCGCAGCCGTGCTCCTCGAGGACGGCTCGGAGGTGCCGCTTGGACTCGGGGTGGTGGATGAACTCGGGCTTGAGCCGCGCGAGGACCCCGGCGTAGGACTCGACCTCCATCTCGTACTGCGCCGTCTCGGGGTCGAGCGGGTCGAAGGCCGCCTCGACGAGCCCCCTGGTGAAGTCGACGAGCGCCCGCAGGGCGGGGGACCCGGTGTGGACGACGATGTCGCCCGCGTAGAGCCGCTCCCTGCGCTGGTCGTCGGTGAAGCCCGGGTCCACGATCACACTGGTCATCGCACTGCCCCTCCCTGCGTCCGCCCTCGGCGCCCCTGCCGACGCCGAACCGCCTGTCGACGGTAGCGGCGCGGACCTGCACGTGTCCGGGTTTTCTGTGAATTCGTTGAGTGCGGTCTGTGCACCCGCTGCATGGCCCAGCCGTGGTCTCGTCGTCGTCCTCGGGGCGGCCGATTCCCGGTCGACGCCGTCGGCGGGCGAGAATGGGCGACGCCATGACGACGACCACGACCTCGCCGGCCACGCCCGACGCCCCCCTCGCCGCCGCCGCCACCTCCCCGGCGCTGCCGGCGCTGCGGATCGGGCGGCACGTCATCGGGTCGCCGGTGGTCCTCGCCCCGATGGCCGGCATCACGAACCGCGCGTTCCGCCGGCTCTGCCGCGAGTACGGGTCCGCCGGCCTCGAGGCGGGCGGGGCCTCGGGGGCGAGCAGCCTCTACGTCGCCGAGATGGTCACCTCACGGGCGCTCGTCGAGCGCAGCCCCGAGACCCTGCGGCTCATCTCGCACGACCCGGGCGAGCACCCCCGCTCGGTGCAGCTGTACTCGGTCGACCCGGCGACGGCCGGCCTCGCGGCGCGGATGCTCGTGACCGAGGACCTGGCCGACCACATCGACCTCAACTTCGGCTGTCCGGTGCCCAAGGTGACGCGCAAGGGCGGCGGGGCCGCGCTGCCGTGGAAGACCGAGCTCTTCCGCGGGATCGTCGCAGCGGTCGTGAGGGAGGCCGCGCCGTACGACGTTCCCGTGACGGTGAAGATGCGGGTGGGCATCGACGCCGACCACGTCACCTACCTCGATGCCGGCCGCATCGCCGAGGCGGAGGGGGCGGCGGCGGTCGCGCTCCACGGGCGCACGGCGGCGCAGGCATACTCCGGGACCGCCGACTGGGAGGCCATCGCCCGGCTCAAGGAGGCCGTGCGGAGCATCCCGGTGCTCGGGAACGGCGACATCTGGTCCGCCGAGGACGCCCTCGAGATGGTGGCCCGCACGGGGTGCGACGGCGTCGTCGTCGGGCGCGGCTGCCTCGGGCGGCCGTGGCTGTTCACCGACCTCGCGGCGGCGTTCGCCGGCTCACCGGCGCGCGTGCGCCCGGGGCTGCGCGAGGTCGTGGCGACCCTGCGCCGGCACGCGGAGTACCTCGTCGACTTCTACGACGGGGACGAGCTGCGCGCCTGCCGCGACATCCGCAAGCACGTCGCCTGGTACCTCAAGGGGTTCCCGGCGGGGTCGTCCGTCCGCAACCAGCTCGCCCTGGTCGACAGCCTCGCCGCGCTCGACGCCCTCGTGGCCACCCTCGACCTCGACCAGCCGTGGCCCGGGGAGCCCGCCGAGGGCCCGCGCGGCCGCAGCGGGTCTCCGCGGGTCGTGGCCCTGCCGGAGAACTGGCTGCGCAGCCGCGAGCTCGATGCGACCCAGCGCGCCCAGGTGGCCCAGGCCGAGCTCAGCGTCTCCGGCGGCTGACCCCCCGAACCCCTCCACTCATTGCGAGTTCAGCCGGTCGACACGCCGCGTCCGGCCGCTCGGATGCGGCCGAACCGGCAATGAGTCGGGGGATGCGGCGGGTTCATCCCCTCGTCGGGTGCTGTCGGGGCGGTGCGCCCGCGGGCAGGATGGGGTCATGGAGCTGGGCACCGGGACGCCGGGTGGCACGCCGGAACGGCCGGCCATCTTCTTCGCCGACGGGGCGGAGTTCGGCCGTTGGCTCGAGGCGAACCACGCCACCGCGGACGAGCTCTGGATGGGCCTGTGGAAGCGCGACTCCGGACGCACGGGGATCGCGTGGCCCGAGGCGGTCCGCGAGGCGCTGTGCTGGGGCTGGATCGACAGCCGGTCCGAGAGCATCGACGAGCACTCCCGTCGCCAGCGCTGGACCCCCAGGCGCCGGGGCAGCACATGGAGCCGGATCAACGTCGCCGCCGTCGAGGAGCTGATCGCCCAGGGCCGGATGCGCCCGGGCGGCCTCGCTGCGTTCGAGGCCCGTCGCGAGGACCGCACCGGCACCTACTCGTTCGAGCAGGGCGACCTGGGCCTCACCCCGGAGCAGGAAGCGGTCCTGCGCGCCGACCCCGCGGCCGCCGCGTTCTGGGACGCCGCGACCGCCGGCTACCGCAAGGTCGTCGTGCACTGGCTCGGCGACGCGCGCCAGGCCGCCACCCGCGAGCGGCGCCTCGCCCAGCTCGTCGAGGACTGCGCGGCCGGGCGACTCGTGAAGTTCCAGCGGTACGGGACCGAGCCGGCCTGGGTCGCCCGGGCCGCCGTCGCCGCGGAGGCCGCGCGTCGCGGTGAATAGGCTCCACCCGTGACGTACGGGGAGCGCGACCGCGAGCGCTGGGTCGCCGAGGACCCCGCCCAGAAGCGGTCGGACCGCGACGACTTCGCGCGGGACCGGGCCCGGCTCGTCCACTCCGCCGGCCTGCGCCGGCTCTCGGCCAAGACCCAGGTCGTGGCCCCGGGCAGCGACGACTTCGTCCGCAACCGGCTCACCCACTCCCTCGAAGTGGCCCAGATCGGCCGTGAGCTCGGTGCCGCCCTCGGCTGCAACGCCGACGTCGTCGACACCGCGTGCCTCGCGCACGACATCGGTCACCCGCCGTTCGGGCACAACGGCGAGTCCGCGCTCGACGCGGTCGCCGCCGACATCGGGGGGTTCGAGGGCAACGCCCAGACGCTGCGGCTGCTCACCCGGCTCGAGGCCAAGCGCGCCCACCCCGACGGGCGCCCGGCCGGGCTCAACCTCACCCGGGCCAGCCTCGACGCCGGGACGAAGTACCCGTGGCGCCGCGGGGCCGCGCCGCACCCCACGACGAAGTTCGGGGTCTACGACGACGACCTCGAGGTCTTCGGATGGGTGCGCGCCGGCGTCCCCGAGGGTCGGCGCTCCTTCGAGGCCGAGGTCATGGACTGGTCCGACGACGTCGCGTACTCGGTCCACGACGTCGAGGACGCCATCGCCTCGGGATGGCTGGACCCGCGCCGGCTGCGCGACCGCGCCGACGTCGAGGCGGTCCTCGCGGTGGCGGCCGAGGTCTACGAGCCCGGGCTCGGCGCCGACGAGCTCGGGGCCGCGCTCGAGCGGGTACTCGCCTCGGGCGCCGTCCCGGGGACCCACGACGGCTCCCGGCAGTCCCTCGCGGCCCTCAAGGACATGACCTCCCGGCTCATCGGCCGGTTCGCCGTCGCCGTCGAGCTGGCGACCCGCGAGCGGCACGGCGACGGTCCGCTGACCCGGCACGCCGCATCCCTCGTCGTCCCCCGCGAGGCCCGCGCCGAGACCGTCGTGCTCAAGGCGGTCGCCGCACACTACGTCATGCACGCCGCCGAGCGGGTGGCCCTCTACGAGGCGCAGCGTGAGGTCGTCGCCGAGCTCGTCGCGGCCTACGAGGCCGACCCCGCCCGCCTCGACCCCGACCTCCGTGCCGACTGGGACCGGGCGCCGGGGGACGAGGCCGCGCTGCGGGTCGTCGTCGACCAGGTGGCCTCGCTCACTGACGTCCGCGCCCTCGACCTGCACCGCCGCTGGTGCCGTCCGGTGACGACCTAGACTCCCCGCAGACGAGGAGGGCCAGTTGCCGGGTCGGATCAGGGCCGAGGACATCACCGCGGTCAAGGAGCGCACGTCCATCGAGGACGTCGTCCGCGACCACGTGACGCTGCGCCCGGGCGGCGTCGGCTCGCTCAAGGGCCTCTGCCCGTTCCACGACGAGAAGACCCCGAGCTTCACCGTCCGTCCGTCGGTCGGCAGCTACCACTGCTTCGGCTGCGGCGAGGGCGGCGACGTCATCAGCTTCGTCCAGAAGGTCGAGCACCTCACCTTCTCCGAGGCGGTGGAGCGGCTCGCCGCCAAGGCCGGGATGGAGCTGCGTTACGAGGAGGGGGGTGGCCCGCGCGACAGCGGGGCGACGCTGGGCAAGCGGCAGCGGCTGCTCGAGGCGCACCGGGTCGCCGAGGAGTTCTACACCGGCATCCTCCTCGACCGCGCCCGCGGCGACGCCCGCACCGGTCGCGACTTCCTCCGCGACCGCGGCTTCGACTCCGCCGCCGTCACCCGGTTCGGGGTCGGCTTCGCGCCGCAGGACGGCGAGGCGCTGACCCGCCACCTGCTCCAGCGCGGGTTCACCGACGACGAGCTCGTCGCCGGCGGCCTCTCCGGCCGGGGGAGCCGCGGGCTCTACGACCGGTTCCGCGGCCGGCTCGTCTGGCCGATCCGCGACACGACCGGCGACACCGTCGGCTTCGGCGCCCGCCGGCTCTTCGAGGACGACCGGATCGCCGCGAAGTACCTCAACACCTCCGAGACCCCGATCTACCGGAAGAGCCAGGTCCTCTACGGCCTCGACCTCGCGAAGAAGGCGATCGCGGGCGAGCGGCGCGCGGTCGTCGTCGAGGGCTACACCGACGTCATGGCGGCGCACCTGTCCGGCGTCGAGGGCGCCGTCGCCACCTGCGGCACGGCCTTCGGCATCGAGCACATCAAGATCCTCCGCCGCATCATGCGCGACGAGACCGACGGC
>DASSQJ010000022.1:0-9361 GCA_035702545.1 Phycicoccus sp. | reverse complement strand
GTGAGCGTGTAGTCGGCGTAGTTCCTGAAGCTGTCGTTCTGCCAGCCCGCGTTGACGTCGGGGTCGATGCCGGGCTGCCTGCGCCGCCGGCCGGCGAGTGCCGGCAGGTGGCGGTAGTCGATGCCGTGCTCGGGGAGCCACCGCGCCATCTCGGAGCCCCCGAACTGCGGGCTCCGCCGCGATCCCGGCTGGGCTCGCACGTCGACCAGCAGGTCGACCTGTGCAGCGTCGAGCGGCTCGAGGAACGTCGGGATCGGGCAGGTCCAGTGCCCGATCGTCCAGATCTCGTGCACCTGCGCCACCTGCTCGGACGTCACAGCAGCCGATCTGTCCAGGTGGCGTCGTACTCGGTGAAGTCGTCGACGTCGCCGACGCCGGGGTTCACGGCGAACGGCCCGTCGGAGGTCCAGAGGTGCGGACTGCCCCGGACCTCGCCCCCTCGCGCGACGTCCAGGTCGGCGAGGACGGCGGCCAGGCCGGCGCCGGAGCGCAGGGCCCGGACCAGCGCGTCGGCATCGACCTCCGCGCACTCGCGCGCGACGTCCTCGATGACCGGGAGCAGGCTGATGCATCGCTGCTGGACGAAGTACGCACGGCGCAGCGCGGTGTCGAGGGCGTCCGCTGCGTCCGGACCCTGCTGCCGTGCCGCCTGGACGGCCGCCATCGCGGGCACCGTCGTCACCGGGTAGGTCCAGTCCTCGGCGCGCCACGGCGACCAGTCGAGGTCGGTGCGCACGGCCGTGATCGCGGCGACCTCGTCGTCGTGCTCCGGCCGAGGGGTGGGCCGGCGGTTCAACAGCTCCAGCGGGAATGCCCGGTGCTCGATCCGCAGCGGCGCCTGCCGCTCCGTGGCGGCCTGGTGGAGCGTGTGCAGCGCGAGCGTCGCCCACGGGCACGAGATGTCCGACCAGATGGTGATGACGCCGGGTGTGGGGTCGTTCGGCCGCCGGTCGTGGGGCCGGGACCGCACCGGGTCCCCGGAGGTGCTCTCGTCGGCGATGGCGTACCGCTCGTCCCCGCCGCTCGTGCCCACTCCACGAGTCTGGCACCAGGAGGGCCGCTCGACGGCGCCACGGCACACCCCCGTCGGACGCCTCGACGCGCCACGGAGACCGGAGCGGAACGCATCCTTCCAACCACCGGCGCCGCCGGACCGGAGCCGGTAACGTGCGAGGCCTCGAGGGACTTCTGGGACACGTGCGGTGAACGACTGAGGATGAACGCTCCGGCTGGCTGGTACCCCACCGACCGAGGGCTGCGGTACTGGGACGGAACCCGGTGGACCGAGCACTTCGCGCCGGCCTCGCCGCCGACGCCGGCCCCGGCGCCCGGCGTCCGCGCCTCGCGCGGTGTCCCGACGACAGCGGCCTGGCTCGGCTGGGGCGGCCTCGTGCTCGCAGCCGTCACGGGCGGCGCGTCATCCGGTCTCGGCGGGTTCCTCGCTGCCGTGGGCACCTACGTCCTCGTCGTGGCTGTCGTCGCGGTGGTCCGTGGCCACGTCGACTGGGCCCGTCTCCGGTCCCGGACCGCCGGTGTCGTCGCGCTGGGAGCGGCCATCGTCATCGGGGGGATCGGCGGCGCGACCGCGGACCAGCCGGCGACCACGCCCCCGACTGCTGCGGCGACCCGGACCTCCTCCCCGGGCCCCTCGAGCCCTGCTCCGTCGCCGGCCACCACGACACCCACGCCGTCCCCTTCCGTCACACCGACGCCAAGCACGACCTCCTCGACCCCCACGGTGGCACCGCCGGCCCGGGGCACGGCGCTCGCCGCGCTGGCCGCCCTGCCCGTCAAGGGCCGGGCGCCGAAGACGGGCTACAGCAGGGACCAGTTCGGACAGGCCTGGGCCGACGTGGACCGCAACGGCTGCGACACCCGCAACGACGTCCTCCGCCGGGACCTCACCGACGTCACGCTCAAGGCCGGCACCCGGGGCTGCCTCGTCCTCGCGGGCACCCTGCACGACCCCTACACGGGCCGGACCATCGCCTTCGTCCGGGGCGAGAGCACGTCCGCCGCCGTGCAGGTCGACCACGTGGTCTCGCTCTCCGACGCCTGGCAGAAGGGCGCCCAGCAGCAGAGCCGGTCGACGCGGACCGCCTTCGCGAACGACCCGCTGAACCTCCTCGCCGTGGACGGGCCGACGAACTCCGCCAAGGGTGACGGCGACGCGGCGACGTGGCTCCCGCCCCGGAAGAGCTTCCGGTGCGCCTTCGTGGCTCGGCAGGTGGCGGTCAAGGCGAAGTACCACCTCTGGGTGACCGCGGCCGAGCGGGACGCCATCACCCGCATCCTGGACACCTGCCCGACGCAGGCACTGCCCCGCTCCACCGCCATCCCCCTCGGCGGCGGGACGGTGCGGACGGTCACGCCCACTCCGGCACCCGCTCCGCCGCCGCCCACGGCGCCCTCGGCCGGCCTCGACCCGCGCTTCGGGACGTGCAAGGAGGCCAAGGCCGCCGGCTACGGCCCCTACGTCTCCGGCCGGGACCCCGAGTACTCCTGGTACCGGGACGCCGACCACGACGGCACGGTCTGCGAGTAGCTGCGGCAGGGCTGCAGGCAGGCGGGCAGGCAGGTGGGCAGCCCGGTGACAGCCCGGTCACAGGTTGCGCACAGGCCGGTGGTCGAGCGTGGTCGGGCAACCCCTGCCCCCGAGGAGACCACGTGACCCCGACCCCACCCGTCGACGAGAGTGCCTTCAGCGCCGTCCAGCACTTCGCCGCGGCGACACCGTGGCTGCACGGCGCCGTCACCGCGTACGCCCGCTACGGCCTCGTGGTCTTCGCCGCGCTCCTCGTCCTCGCCCTCGTGGCGGCTCGCCGGGGGTCCGACCGCGACCTCGCCGCCGCCGGGTGGGCCGGTCTGGGCACCCTCCTCGCCGTGGCGGTCAACCAGCCGGTCGCTGCCCTGGTCGCGGAGGCGCGTCCTTACGCGACCCATCCCGGGGCCCTCCTCCTCGTCTCCCGGACCACCGACCACTCCTTCCCCTCCGACCACGCGGTGATGGCGGGAGCGGCTGCCGTGGGCCTGCTCATCGCCTCGCGCCGCCTTGGGTGGTGGGCCGTCGGAGCCGCCCTCGTCATGGCCTTCGCGCGGGTCTACGTCGGTGCGCACTACCCCCAGGACGTGCTCGCCGGGCTCGCGCTCGGTGGCCTCGTCGCCGGACTCGGCTGGCTGCTGCTCCGAGGGCTCCTCGTGGGGCTCACCCACCGGCTGCGGGCGCTCCCCGTCGTGTCGGGGGTCTTCGGGCCGGCCGAGGAGCGCCTCGTCGGCGCCTGACGGCAGGCCGCGGCTGGTCCCGGGCGGCCCTCAGCAGCACTCGACCCGCGGGGCGAGCGCGTCGCAGCAGTTGCGGGGCCCCAGCTCGGCCAGCCCCATCCCCCCGACGACGAGGACCCCACCGGCCCAGCCGACCCAGCCGAGGCCCTGCTCGCCGAGGGCCACGGCCAGCACCGCGGCGAAGACCGGCTCCATCGTCATGACGACGGCCGCCGTCGTCGCCGTCAGCGCGCTCTGGGCCCACGCCTGGACCCCGAAGCCGATGCACGTCGCGACGATGCCGAGGTAGAGCACCGCCTGCCAGCCGCCCGACGTGGTGGGAGCCGCGAGCCCGTTCCCGAGCAGGGCGACCGCCCCGCAGAGCACCGCGGCGACGGCGACGCTCACCGCGGTCATCCCGTACGCGTTCCCGGGGGTCGCCCACTGGCTGAGGCCGGTGATGTGGACCGCGAAGCAGGCCGCCCCCGCGAGAGTGAGCACGGCGCCGACCGACGACGCGGCGCCGACCCCTCCGGAGAGGGCGGCGATGCCGGCCGCCGACAGTCCCACGGCCGCCCAGCCCGCCCGGCCGACGTGCTCTCGGAAGAACACGGCCGCCACGACGGGGGTGAGGATGACCGCGGCGCCGGTGAGGAAGCCCGAGACCCCGGCGAGGGTGTGGAGCAGCCCCGTCGTCTGGAGGAGGAAGCCGGCGGCGAGTGCGATCCCGAGGACGGCGGAGCGCCGCTGCTCCGGTCGGGTGAGCCGGGCCGGGCTGCGCGGCCGGACGAGGAGGAGGGCGACGGCGGCGATGCCGAAGCGCCAGGTGAGGAAGGACGCCGGGTCGAGCTCGTCGAGCGAGCCCTTCGTGACGACGAACGTCGAGCCCCAGACCGCGGTGGCGGCGACGAGCGCGGCCGTCGCGGGCAGCGTCGCGCTGCGAGCCGTGGCGGGCAGCGTCCCGGTCATCGTCGGTCGCGGGGCTCAGGGCTTCCGGGCGCGGACGAAGGCGCTGGCGAAGGCTCCGTCGAGGGTGTCGACGAGCTGCGGCAGCGTCATCCCCTCGGGGAGGGCCACCTCGGACACCTCCGCCATCGACTCGAGGTCGGTGCGGTCGTAGTCGCGGGTCACCTCGACGGCCGCGCCGACGAACCCGGCGGCGGTGAGCTTCTCGAGGTACTCGCTGTCGCGGAGGGCGCCGGAGATGCATCCGGTCCACAGCCGGACGACACCGCGGAGCTCGTCGGGGACGTCGCGCAGCAGGACGATGTCGGACACCGCGAACCTGCCCTCCGGGCGCAGCACCCGGAACGCCTCGCGCAGGACGGTGTCCTTGTCGGGCGAGAGGTTGATGACACAGTTCGAGATGACGACGTCGACCGCGGCGTCGGGAAGCGGCACGTCCTCGATGGTGCCCTTGACGAACGTGGCGTTCTCGATCCCGGCCTCGGCCTGGTTGCGGCGCGCCAGCTCGAGCATCTCGTCGGTCATGTCGAGCCCGTAGGCGGTACCACCGGGGGCGACGCGCCGGGCGGAGAGGAGGACGTCGAGGCCTCCGCCGGAGCCGAGGTCGAGGACGTCCTCGCCGGGGTGCAGCTCGGCGAGCGCGGTGGGGTTGCCGCAGCCGAGGGACGCGAGGAGCGCCGTCTCGGACGGGGCGTCGGCCGGGTCGTACAGGCCGCTGCTGATCGGGTCGATGGCCTCCGTCGAGGAGCCGCAGCACCCGCTCCCGCCGCAGCACCCGCTGCTCGGCTGTGCCGACAGCACGCCCGTCGCAGAGGCGGCGTACCGCTCGCGGACCGCCTCCCGGACCTGCTCGTCACTCATCCGGCCTGTCGCCATCATCCGCTCCTTGTTTCGAGATCGATCAAATCAACCAGGGCGAGCATGGCGCACTGATTCGACATCTGTCAAGACAGTGCGCGAGAGTGTGATCGACGAGACCACCTCACCCCGTCGAGGGTGCTGGCTACGATGGGCGCGGCGATGGATCCCGCCTGGGTCCCGGTGACGGGCCCGAACCGCCGACACGGCTGATGGTTCCTGCCCGAGCGATGACACGCGGGCGGGACTCCCTGCCCACCGAGGAGAGGGAGCCACCACGTGCCGTCCCGCCAGCCACCGCAGCCCCACCCGTCCCGGCTCACCCCGTTCGCCGGCCACCCGATCGTCGTCGGCGTCGTCCCGGGCCAGCCCGAGCTCGTCGCCCTCACCGCCGCGGCCTGGGCCGCCGCCCTCGGCGTCGAGCTGTACTTCGGGTACGCCGACCCCGGCCGGATCACCGTCGAGGAGTACCCCGACGGCACCGTCCGCCACGCCGAGGTGGACCCGGACGCGGTCGACGACTCATGGCGGGAGCGGGAGGCCCGCATCCGGGCCTCCCTCGGGGAGGTCCTCGTCGACTCCGACGTCGGGTGGCACGTCCGCTACCTCGCGGGGCGCCCGGACCGGGCCCTGACGCACCTGGCGCGCGCGGTCGACGCCTCGGCCATCGTCGTCGGCACCCACACCCCGGGGGCGTCGAGCCGCTGGCACGACGTCATGGACGGCTCGGTCGCCGCCCGGCTGTCCCACCACCAGCACCGGCCGGTGCTCGTCGTGCCGCTGCGCGTCGTCGACTGGCACGCGAGGACGCCGTGGCAGTGATGGCGCGACCGCACCAGCCGACCGACCCCGACGTCGTCCGCCGGCGCCCCGGCCGTCCGGCCACCCTGGCCCTCGTCGCGGTCGGAGGCGCCGTCGGCACCACGGTGCGCTGGTCCCTCGAGACGGCCACCCCGGCTGCGCCCGGCGGCTGGCCGTGGACGACGTTCTGGATCAACGTCACCGGTGCACTCCTGCTCGCCGCGCTGCTCGAGACGCTGGCCGTCCTCGGCCCCGACGACGGCTGGCGGCGGGCCGCGCGGCTCGGGCTCGGGACGGGCGTGCTCGGCGGCTACACGACGTACAGCACCTTCGTCGTCGAGACCGCCTCGCTCGGCCGCGCCGACCGGTTCCTCACGGCCTTCGCGTACGACGTCGCGAGCCTCTCGCTGGGCTTCCTCGCCGCCCTCGCCGGCACCGTCCTCGTGAGCCGCCTGCTGCGACGGGTCGGCCGACGACGCCTCGGGGCGGCCGAGTGACCGTCCTCCTCATCGCGCTGGCCGGAGGTCTCGGGGCGGCCACCCGATTCCTCGTCGACAGCTGGGTCGCGACCCGGTGGCGCGCCACGATGCCGACCGGCACCGTCGTCGTCAACGTCACCGGCTCCCTGGGCCTCGGGATGCTCACGGGGTGGGCGATGCGGCACTCCGGCGGCGGCGACGTGGCGGCCGTCCTCGGCACCGGCTTCCTCGGCGGCTACACGACGTTCAGCACGGCGAGCGTCGAGGCGGTGCGGCTGGCCCGAGGCGGTCGCGCCGGGACGGCCCTGTTCCACGCGCTCCTCATGGTGCTGCTCAGCCTGGCCGCGGCCTCGCTCGGGCTCTGGCTCGCCGGCCCCTGACGCGACCGACCCCGGCTCCCGTCCCGCCGGGTTCTCAGCTGCGAGGACCGAGCACGGCGTCGCCGGCCCCTGCGGGGTTCGGCTCCTTGAGCTCGACGAAGACCGTCACGGTGTCGGTGCCCCCGATGTTCTCGCCCGAGTGCTCCTGGGCGTCGAGCCAGCGGACCTCGCCCGAGGGGATCGTGACGTCGACGCTCTGCTCGCCCTGCCGCAGCCGCCGGTCGAAGGTGGAGAGCGTGATCATCACGCTGTCCGGGTGCTCGTGCGGGCGGGTCCGGTCACCCGGCCGGTCGTGGTAGCGCAGCACCCGGACGCGGTCGTTCTCGAACGCGACGGAGTACAGCTCCGGGTTGGTCTCGACGGGGTCGGCCACGGGTCCTCCTCGGTGCGCGGGCGTTCCCAGAGGCCTACCACCAGCGCGGATGTCCGGCAAGGGCGGGCAGTCCGAGCGACATTCCGCAATTCCATGGAACGACGTATGATGACGGTCGTGAGCCAGCTGCCGACCGACGTGGTGCGTACGCGCCCGGCCATCTCGCTGGGCCTGCGGCAGAACGCATCCCAGTTCACCCTGCTCGTCGTCGTCAACGCCCTCGTCGGCGGGATGCTCGGCCAGGAGCGGACCGTCCTGCCGATCCTCGCCGAGCAGGAGTTCGGGCTCCGGGCGTACACCGCCGGACTCACCTTCATCCTCGTCTTCGGCCTCTCGAAGGCGGTGACGAACTACCTCGCCGGCACGCTGTCCGACCGGTTCGGCCGGAAGCCCGTCCTCGTCGCCGGCTGGCTCGTCGCGGTCCCGGTCCCGCTGCTCCTCATCTGGGCGCCGACGTGGGGCTGGGTCATCGTCGCGAACGTCCTGCTCGGCGTGAGCCAGGGCCTGACCTGGTCGACGACGGTCGTCATGAAGATCGACCTCGTCGGGCCGGCCCGCCGCGGGCTCGCGATGGGGCTCAACGAGGCGGCCGGCTACGCGGCGGTCGCGGCGACCGCGCTGGCCACCGGCTACCTCGCCGAGACGTACGGGCTGCGGCCGGCGCCGTTCCTCCTCGGCGTCGCCTTCGCCGCCCTCGGACTGGGCCTGTCGACGCTGGCCGTCCGCGAGACGCGCGAGCACGCCCGGCTCGAGGCGGCGAGCCACGTCGCCCGGCCCGACGGGCGGCACGACCACCTCCACGGCGGGCTGACCGACCGCGAGGTCCTCGTCCAGACCAGTGTCCGGGAGCCGGCGCTGTCGTCCGCGAGCCAGGCCGGGCTCGTCAACAACCTCAACGACGGCCTCGCGTGGGGCCTCTTCCCGCTGCTCTTCGCCGCGGCCGGGCTCTCGCTCGGGCGGATCGGGCTGCTCGCCGCGATCTACCCGGCGGTCTGGGGCGTCGGCCAGCTGTTCACCGGGGCGCTGTCGGACCGGTGGGGCCGCAAGTTGCTCATCGCCGGCGGGATGTGGCTGCAGGCCCTGGCGCTCGCGGCCATCGCCGCCGCCGACGGCTTCGGTGTCTGGGCGGCCGCCGCCGCGGCCCTCGGTGCCGGCACCGCGATGGTCTACCCGACCCTCCTCGCCTCCATCGGCGACGTCGCGCACCCGGCCTGGCGGGCCCGTGCCGTCGGCGTCTACCGGCTCTGGCGCGACGGCGGGTTCGCCGTCGGCGCCCTGCTCGCGGGCGTCGTCGCCGACCTGCTCGGGGTTCGGGCGGCGGTCTGGGTCGTCGCCGGGCTGACCGCGCTCTCCGGCCTCGTCGTCGCGGTCCGGATGTACGAGACGCACCACCGACCCGGCGCCCGGCACGACGAGGAGGACCCCACCGATGGCTGACCGCGAGCACAAGGACGCCCTCTACGAGCAGTTCGCGGCGGTCGGGCGGGTCCTCGGCCACCCGAAGCGGCTCGAGCTTCTCGACCTGCTCACCCAGGGTCCGCGCAGCGTCGAGGAGCTCGCCGAGGCGACCGGTCTCGGGATGAGCACCTGCTCGGCCCACCTCCACGCGCTGCGCGAGGCCGGGCTGGCGCTCGCCCGTCGGGACGGGCGACGCGTCTACTACGCCTGCGCCGGCGACGACGTCGCGGCACTGTGGACCGGCCTGCGCCTCGTGGCCCAGGTGCATCGTCCGCACACCGAGCCGGCGCGGCGCGCCTACCTCGGGCCGGACGACACGGAGGCGGTCGGCACCGACGAGCTCCGCCACCGCGTCGCCGCCGGGGACGTCGTCCTCCTCGACGTCCGGCCGACGCCGGAGTTCACCGCGGGCCACCTCCCCGGCGCGGTCCACGTCCCGCTCGAGGAGCTCGCCGACCGGCTCGCCGAGCTGCCCGACGACCGCGAGGTCGTCGCCTACTGCCGTGGCCGGTACTGCGTCCTCGCGCACGACGCCGTCCGCCTGCTCACCGCCCGCGGACGCACCGCGCGGCGGGCCGAGGACGGGCTGCTCGAGTGGCGGCTCGCGGGCCTGCCGGTGGAGACGGGCGCGGCCTGAGGCCCGATCCGACCCCCTCCCGTCGGTAGGGTCGTCGGAGGAGGTGTCGTCATGGAGTCGACGTCGTTGCTGTCCCTCGCCGACGAGGAGCTCGAGCAGGCGCGATCGGCGCCGAGCGCCCGGTCGGCCCGCACCATCCACGGTGGCC
>DASSQJ010000021.1:0-2943 GCA_035702545.1 Phycicoccus sp. | reverse complement strand
GTCCGGCACGCCGAGGCCGACGAAGCCGGTGGCGAACAGCAGGATGAGCAGGCGCGCCGTGCGGTCGGCCATGCCGACGTTGCAGGTCATGCCCAGCCCCTCGGCGCGCGCCTTGGCGTACGAGACGACGCTGCCCAGGATGAGGCAGGCCAGCGCGAGCGCGGCCATGTACGGGTTGTCGCCGTCGCCCGCGTACCAGAGGACGAGGCCGCCGAAGACCGCCGCGTCCCCCATCCGGTCGAGGGTGGAGTCGAGGTAGGCGCCCCACTTCGTCGAGCGACCGAGGCGGCGGGCCATGATCCCGTCGACCGTGTCGGCGAAGACGAACGCCGTGATGACGAGGGTCCCCACGAACAGCTCACCGCGCGGGTAGAACGCGAGCGCGCCGACGGCCACCCCGAGCGTGCCGATGACGGTGACGACGTCCGGGCTGATCCCGAGCCGGATCAGGAGTGAGGCGACGGGGGTCAGCACCTTGGTGAAGAAGGCGCGCGCGTATCGGTTGAGCATGGTGGGGCCAGCGTAGTGGGACGGCTCACCCCGCCCCGCGGGTGCCGCGCTTGTGCCGGGACGCGGAGAGGAGTTGATTAGGGCCCATGAACGGCACACCCACCCAGGCCCCCGTCGTCACCGACACCACCCGCATCCGCAACGTCGTGCTGGTCGGGCCGAGCGGTGCCGGGAAGTCACGTCTCTTCGACCACGTCGTCGACGCGCTCGTCCCTGGGCACGCCCCGAGGGGGCAGACGGAGCCGACGACCGGCCTGCGGGCCGCGACCCTCGCGAACGGGTCGGTGGTGATGACCCTCGTCGACGCCCCGGGCAATCCCGACTTCGTCGGGGAGGTGAGGGCGGGTCTGCGCGCAGCGGATGCCGCCCTCTTCGTCGTCTCGGCCGCCGACGGCGCCGACGCGCAGAGCCGGGCCCTGTGGCACGAGTGCGCCGTCGTCGGGATGCCGCGCGCCGTCGTCATCACCCAGCTCGACGCCCGCGACGCCGACTACCTCGCGACCCTCGAGGACTGCCGGGCCCACTTCGGCCCCGGCATCCAGCCGCTCGGCGTCCCGGTCCCCGGGGACCAGGGCGCCGTGACCTCCATCGCTGACCTGCTCCTCGGCGAGATCCACGACTACTCCGGCGGCCGGCGCTCGGTGCGTCCGGCCGGGCCCGAGCACGCCGAGGTCTTCGACGCCCATCGGCCCGAGCTCATCGAGGGGATCATCGAGGAGTCCGAGGACTCCGGGCTCATGGACCGCTACCTCGAGGGCGAGCAGCTCGACTTCGAGACCCTCGAGAAGGACCTGCTCACCGCCATCGCGCACGGGACCTTCCACCCGGTGCTGCCGGTCTCGGCCGAGACGGGCGCCGGCGTCGGTGTGCTCCTCCACCTCGTCGAGGCCGCCTTCCCCCACCCGGGGCTGCACCCGCTCCCGTCCGTGACGCCGATCGGTGGCGGCGCCGCCGTCGAGCTCGCCGCCGACCCCGACGGTCCGCTCGTCGCCGAGGTCGTCCACACCCGCTCCGACGCCTACGTCGGCCATCTCTCCCTCGTGCGCGTCTTCTCCGGCACGCTGCGGGCCGACCGCCCGGTCCACGTGTCCGGGCACCTCGAGCTGCTCGGCGTTCCGACCGGCGAGGGGCACGCCGCGCACGACGACGACGTGCGGCCCGGGGCGATCGCGGCGCCGTTCGACGGCGAGCTCCTCACGAAGACCCAGGCCGTCGCCGGCGAGGTCGTCGTCGTCACCAAGCTCGCGACGGCGCAGACCTCCGACAGCCTCTCCGACCCCGACCGCCCGCTCCTCGTCACGCCGTGGGCGCTCCCGGAGGCGCTGCTGCCGGCCGCCGTCGCCGCGACGAGCCGCGCCGACGAGGACAAGATGCCCGTCGCGTTCCGCGAGCTCGCGAGCGAGGACCCGGCGCTGCGGATCGAGCACACCCCGGGCACCGGCCAGGTCGTCCTGTGGACCACCGGGCCGGCCCACCTCGACCTCGTCCTCCACCGGCTGCGCTCGCGCTACAACGTCGACGTCGAGCGGGTCCCCGTCAAGGTCGCGATGAAGGAGACGGCGGTGACCCGCGCGGAGGCACAGGGCCGCCACGTCAAGCAGTCCGGCGGACACGGCCAGTTCGCCGTCTGCCACCTCGTCATGGAGCCGCTCCCCCGCGGCTCCGGGGTCCAGTTCGAGGAGGTCGTCGTCGGCGGCGCCGTGCCGCGGCAGTTCATCGGCAGCGTCGAGAAGGGCGTCCACTCCCAGCTCGAGAAGGGCCTGCTCGCCGGCTGGCCGGTCGTCGACGTCAAGGTCACCCTCACCGACGGCAAGGCGCACAGCGTCGACTCCTCGGACGTCGCCTTCCAGACGGCCGCCGGGCTGGCCCTGCGCGAGCTCGCCTCGCCGTCGACCGTCTGCCTCCTCGAGCCCATCGACACCGTGCACGTCACCGTCGACGACGAGTTCCTCGGCGCGGTGATGACCGACATCGGCACCCGTCGCGGGCAGATCATCGGCTCGGCGCCCGCCGACGACGAGGAGGGCCGGTCGGTGCTCGAGGCCGCCGTGCCCCAGCTCGAGCTGCTCGACTACGCGATCGCCCTGCGCTCCCTCGCGCACGGCACCGGAACCTTCCACCGCGAGCCGCGCGGGTACGAGGTGCTCCCCGAGCGGCTCGCGCGCGAGCACGTCGAGGCCGCCGCGCGGTCCTGAGCCGCCTGGCGCTCGACCGCGGGGCCTCAGGCGCCGTGCTGGAGCGCGCGGTCGTCCGGGACGAGGGCGAACGCGCCCTCCTCCTCCTGGGCGTTGTGCAGGCGGACCACGGCGTAGAGCCCGTAGAGGAGCCGGCGCAGCTCGACGACGTCCTCGTGGTCCGGGCGGCCGTCCAGGCCGTCGACGAGCCGGCGCAGCCGGGCGACCTGGTGCTCGATCTCGGCGTGCGTGCGGCTCA
>DASSQJ010000020.1:0-2822 GCA_035702545.1 Phycicoccus sp. | reverse complement strand
CCCCTCCCAGCGTCGCAGGACGCGGCGGGCCGGGCCGGGCGCTGTGCGGGGACTCACGCACCCCGGGCCGCAGCTTTCTCTCCGGATGCCGGAACCTTCAGCGGGCGACGGCTTCCGAACCTGTCGCCCGCTGAAGGTTCCCGTCGTCGGCGTCAGCGGGACGGGTCGACGAGCGCGATCCCCCGCGAGGGCGTGCTCCCCATCCGCGTCAGGGCGTGCCCGGCCTCCTCGAGGCCCATCGGCTCCCCGGGAGCGAGCAGGGCGGCCAGGGACAGGGCTCCCGACGCGACGTCGCCGAGCAGGTCCGCGTAGTCGGACGCCGCCATCCCGTGGCTGCCGAGGACGTCGAGCTCCCAGCCGATGACCCGCTCCATCGGCACGTCCGGCCGGCCGGCCGCCGGGGGCAGCAGCCCGACCTGGACGTGGCGACCGCGACGGGCGAGGGCGAGGATGCCGGTCCGGCAGGTCGCGGGCGAGCCCACAGCGTCGACGGCGACGGCCACGCCACCGCCCGACCAGTCGCAGACCGCCTCGAGGACCTGTTCCACCGGCTGCGACCCGTCGACCGCGTGCTCGGCGCCGAGGGCCGCCGCCCGCTCGCGGGCCTCGGCGGCGACGTCGACCGCGCAGACCCGTGCCCCGCGGCCGACGGCGACCTCGACCGCGGCCAGCCCGACCCCGCCGCAGCCGAGGACGAGGACGAGCTCACCGGCGGCCACGCGCCCCCGCCCGACGACGGCACGGTGCGCGGTCGCCACGCGGCACCCGAGCGCTGCGGCCTCACGGGTGCCGACGCCGTCGGGGAGGGCGACGAGGTTGGTCGCGGCAGCGCGCACGACGACGCGCTCCGCGAACGACCCGGGGTCGCTGAAGCCGGGCTGGCGCTGGTCCGGGCACACCTGGCCCTCCCCGGCCGCGCACACCGCGCACTCGCCGCAGGCCTGGACGAACGGAGCCGTGACCCGCCGGCCCACCCAGGCCGGGTCGACCCCCGCGCCGACGGACTCCACCACGCCGGCGAACTCGTGCCCCGGGACGTGGGGGAAGCTCGCGACGTCCGGGTCGTGGCCCATCCAGCCGTGCCAGTCGCTCCGGCACAGCCCGCTCGCGTGGACCCGGACGACCGCGCCCCCCGGAGGGGCGACCGGGTCGGGCAGCTCGGTGACGACGGGGACGGCGCCGAACGCGGCGTAGGTGAGGGCGCGCACGGCGCCAGCATGCCAGCGGCCCCCGGGCGACAGGGCCGGGGGCCGCAGCGGTCCCGACGTCGGCCGGGAGGCGTGCCGACGGGAGACGGGTGGCGTGGTGTGCCGTCAGGAGGCCAGGGCGCGCCCGAGCTCCCACGCGGCGTACCCGCCGTGGATGTCGGAGACGTCCGAGAAGCCCTGCGCGCGGAGCAGGCTCGAGGCGACGCTGCTCCGCCAGCCGCCCGCGCAGTAGGTGACGACCGGGCGGGCCGGGTCGAGCTCCGAGGCGCGGCGGGCCAGCTCGGCGAGCGGGATGTGGACCGAGCCCTCGATGACGCCGTTCTCGAGCTCGCCGGCGTTGCGGATGTCGATGAGCTGGACGTCCTCGTGGCCCATGGCCTCCTCGACCTCGGCGACGGTGAGCCGGCTCGCGTGGCGGACGTCCGCCTCGTGCCCGAGGAAGTAGGCCTCCGGGTCCGCGACGTAGCCGACGACGTGGTCGTAGCCGATGCGCGCGAACCGGGTCGCGACCTCCTGCTCCTCGCCCGCCGGGGCGATGACGACGATCCGCTGGTCGGGGCGGAAGACCATCCCGACCGTCTCCGCCATCCGGCCGTCGACCGGCACGTTGACCGAGCCGGCGAGGTGGACCGCCGCGAAGTCCTGCGGGTCACGGGCGTCGTGGACGACCGCGCCGTCGGCGAGGGCGGCCTCGACCTCGGCGGCGCTCAGCGCGGGAACGGCGCTGTCGAGGTCGCGGATCCCGCGCTCCTGGCGGTTCAGGGTGGCGTTGTAGACGAAGTACTCCGGGGCGCTGGGCTGCCCGGCGGTGACGACGGCGAGGAAGTCCGCCTCGCTCATCGGCTGGCACGCGTAGTTGAACCGGCGCTGCTCGCCGATCGTCGACTGCTTCTCCGTCGAGAGGTTCTTCCCGCACGCCGACCCGGCTCCGTGGGCGGGGAAGACGCGGACGGCGTCGTCGAGGCCCATGAGCTTGTTCTGGATCGTGTCGTAGAGCATCCGGCCGAGCTCGTCAGCGGTGACGCCGATGGACGCGAGCAGGTCGGGGCGGCCGACGTCGCCGATGAAGAGGGCGTCGCCGGTGAGGACCCCGTAGGGCACCTCGTCCTCGGCGTGCTCGTAGACGAGCACCGACACCGACTCGGGGGTGTGGCCGGGCGTGGCCATGATCTCGAGGGTGACGTCGCCGAGCGGGATGCGCTCCCCGTCGGCGAGGTGGCGGACCTCGAAGTCGGCGACGGCGGCCTCGCCGTAGCCGATCCACGCGCCCGTCTCGCGGGCCAGCTCGAGGTGCCCCGAGACGAAGTCGGCGTGGAAGTGGGTGTTGATGACCCCGACGATGCGGAGGCCACGGGCGGCCACGTCGTCGACGTACTCGCGGATGTCGCGGCGCGGGTCGACGACGACTGCCTGGCCCGTGCCCTCGTCGGCGACGAGGTAGGAGGCCTGCGAGAGGCAGTCGAGGTAGTACTGGGTGAAGATCATGGGTTCCTCCGGGCACGGGGGGACAGGGGTTCGCTCGGTCTGAACAGAGACCCTAGGGGGTATATTGCCCTGAGGCAAGCCGAGGGCGTTCCAAACCGTCTGCTCCGGCGATCCCGGCGCCGACTTGCC
>DASSQJ010000019.1:0-2221 GCA_035702545.1 Phycicoccus sp. | reverse complement strand
TCGCCGGGCCGTTGCCGCACCCGAGGTCGACGACGAGGGCGGGCGCGACCGCCCCGACCTGCGCCATGAGGTCACCGAAGGGCCGACGCCGCTGCTCCGCGAAGCGGGAGTACAGGCCGGGGTCCCAGCTCGGCTGGTCCGTCACGTCGTCCTCCTCCGCCGCGGCCGTCCGGGGCTCCCGAAGTCTCGACGTCAAGAAACTTGACGCGGGTAGAGTTCGGGCGTGGCCGCTGACGACGTCGACCGTATCGTCTCCGCGTGGCGGCGCGAGAGACCGGACCTGGATGTCGCACCGCTCGAGGTGCTCTCCCGGGTCTCGAGGCTGGCCCGGCGCCTCGACCTCGCGCGCGGTCGGGCGTTCGCCGGCCGCGGGCTCGAGGGCTGGGAGTTCGACGTCCTCTCGGCGCTGCGGCGGGCCGGCGCCCCGTACGAGCTGAGCCCGGGGCAGCTCGTCGCCGAGACCCTCGTGACGAGCGGGACGATGACCAACCGGGTCGACCGCCTCGTCGCCCGTGGCCTCGTCGAGCGCCGCCCCGCGCCCAACGACCGGCGCGGCGTCATCGTCCGGATCACCCCGGCCGGCATGGCGACGGTCGACGCCGCCCTCGCCGAGCTGCTCGCCGACGAGCAGACCGTCCTCGCCGACCTCGACCCCGAGGAGCGGGAGGCCCTCGCCGGGCTGCTGCGCCGGCTCCTCCAGTCGTTCGAGGCGCCGGGTCGCTGAGCTCGCTTCGGGCAGGGCGCGGGCTGCCGTGCCCTGCCCCGGCCTGGTCACCCGACGACGTCCGCCGCCTCGAGCCACTCGAGCTCGAGCTGCTCCCGCTCGTCGACGACGGCGCGCAGCTCCCGGTTGAGCTCGAGGACTCGGGCGTGGTCCGCCGCGGCGTCCGCCATCGCGGTGTGCAGGCGGTCCTCCTGCTCGGCGAGCCGGGCCAGCCGCCGCTCGACCCGCGCCATCGTCTTGCGCGCCTCGCGGGCCTGCGTCGGGCTCGGGCCGGCGTCCGCCGCCGCGGGTGCCGGGGCTCCGGCCCCCGCGGACGGCGCCGCAGCGGCGCTGGGCGCCGGCAGCGCCGCCCGCAGCCGCAGGTACTCGTCCACCCCGCCGGGGAGGTCGCGCAGCCGGCCGTCCCCGAGGAGGGCCACCTGCCGGTCGCAGACGCGCTCGAGGAGGTAGCGGTCGTGCGAGACGACGACGAGCGTCCCGGCCCAGCCGTCGAGGAGGTCCTCGAGGGAGGTCAGGGTCTCGATGTCGAGGTCGTTCGTCGGCTCGTCGAGGAGGAGCACGTTCGGCTCGTCCATGAGCAGCCGGGTCAGCTGGAGGCGGCGCCGCTCCCCGCCCGAGAGGTCACCGACCCGGGTCTGCTGCCGGGGGCCGGTGAACCCGAGGCGCTGCGCCAGCTGGGAGGCGCTGAGCTCCTTGCGGCCGAGGTGGACGACCGAGCGCACGTCCTCGACCGCCTCGATGACCCGCCGGTCCGCCCAGCCGTCGAGCTCGCGCACTTCCTGGGTGAGCATCGCAAGACGGACCGTGACCCCGACCTTCCGCTTGCCCGCGGCGAGCGGCACCTCACCGGCGAGCGCCCGGAGCAGCGTCGTCTTGCCGGCGCCGTTGACCCCGACGAGCCCGACCCGCTCCCCCGGCCCGAGCCGCCACGTGAGCCGGTCGAGGAGGACCCGGTCGCCGACCGTGATCGTCGCGTCGAGGAGGTCGACGACGTCCCTGCCGAGCCGGGTCGTCGCGAACCGCATGAGCTCGACGTCGTCGCGCGGCGGCGGCTCGTCGGCGATGAGGGCGTTCGCGGCGTCGACCCGGAACCGCGGCTTGCTCGTGCGGGCCGGGGCGCCGCGGCGCAGCCAGGCGAGCTCCTTGCGGAGCAGGTTGTCCCGACGCTCGGCGAGGACCCCCGCCATCCGCTCCCGCTCGGCCCGGGCGAGGACGAACGCGGCGTAGCCGCCCTCGTACTGACGCACTGCGCCGCCCTCGACCTCCCACGTGCGGGTCGCGACGGCGTCGAGGAACCACCGGTCGTGGGTGATGACGACGAGGGCGGTGTCGGGGCGGGCGTAGACGGTGGAGAGGTGCTCGGCGAGCCACGCGACCCCCTCGACGTCGAGGTGGTTCGTCGGCTCGTCGAGGAGGAGCAGCCGGGGCGCCGCCACGAGGAGGGCGGCCAGCGCGACCCGGCGGCGCTCGCCACCGGACAGCGGGCCGACCGCGGCC
>DASSQJ010000018.1:0-4088 GCA_035702545.1 Phycicoccus sp. | reverse complement strand
GCGCCGATTTCCGGCGAGTCGAGCGGGCGAGGGAGCAATGAGTCGGATGGGTGGGGGCGGCGGGCGGGGCGTTGGACCCGGTGGCGTGGGCGGAGCGCTCAGGCGCTGCGGCGCATCCCGCTCTCCAGGTCGGCCCTCAGGGAGCGCTCGTCGACGCCCAGCTGCCGCAGCACCCGGCGGACGTCGGCGTCACCGCCCCTGACCACCCCCAGTGCCACGTGCGTCGTGGTGATCTCTCGGCCCCCCTGTCGGATCGCCTCCCGCACCGCGAGCTCGAGCACCTTGCGCGACCCGCGCCCGAAGCGGACCCGCGCCGGACCGAACCGGAGGCGGGAGCGGCCCGGACCCGGCTCGACGAGCCGTTCGCCCTCCGCCGCCGTCGGGTCCGGCCCCCCCTCCGGGCCATCGAGCGCGCCGGGCCCGAACCGCTCCTCGACGGCCCGGCGGATGGCGTCGAGGTCGATCCCGAGCGAGCGCAGCGCCTCGGCATCCTCCTCGTCGAGCGGCCGTCCGTCCAGCCGCGGGGCCGCCTCGACGCCGAGCGCCCGGCGCACCCCGTCATCCGTCAGGCCGTGCTCGACGAGGGCGTCCCTGACGCCGCTGCCCTCCTGCACCAGCGCGAGGAGGAGGTGGACGGGCGCGACCTCGTCCGCCCCGAGCTCCTGGCAGAGCTCCTGGGTCGAGACGACGACGGCGCGCGCCTCCTGCGTGAAGCGTTCGAACACGGGGTCACCTCCGGGCGTGCTTGCGGTGGACGGTCTGTTTGGTGACACCAAGGGCGTCGGCGATCTCCTGCCAGGACCACCCTTGGTCACGCGCGCTGCGGACGTGGAGGGTCTCGAGGCGGTCGAGGAGCCGGCCCAGGGCCGCGACGGCCCGGAGGCCGACCGCCGGGTCGGCGCTGTCGAGGTCGCCGGCGAGGTCGGTGGCGGATCGGGTTCCGGTCATGTCCGTCAGCATATGCTGACAGCGCCCGCGCCGTCAACACATGCTGACGAAACATCCCGACTGATTGCCAGTTCGACCGCATCCAGACCCCTACCCACGGCGTGTCGAGCGGGCGAACTGGCAATGAGTGGGAGGCGCGGGCGGGGGTGGCGGGCGGCAGCGGAGGTCGTTTTGGTCGGGGGCCACCGCGTCCCCTATGCTTTCCGAGTCCTCGACGGATCCGAACGCTGCGGAACCGCGACGTGGAGGCTCCGACCGAGGTCGGGTCCCCATCGTCTAGCGGCCCAGGACCCCGCCCTTTCACGGCGGTAGCACGGGTTCGAATCCCGTTGGGGATACGGTCTTGCACCACACAAGGCCCCGTAGCGCAGTTGGTTAGCGCGCCGCCCTGTCACGGCGGAGGTCGCGGGTTCGAGTCCCGTCGGGGTCGCTCCTTCATGAAGGGGCCGGGTCACCGGTCGTTTCGAAGGTCCGGCCAGGTAGCTCAGTTGGTACGAGCGTCCGACTGAAAATCGGAAGGTCGGCGGTTCGACCCCGCCCCTGGCCACCACCGAAGCCGCAGGTCAGTCAGGACGCGCCGCGGCCCAGCCCCCTCGAGCCGCCTCCGGTCAGGCCCGGGCCCCGAGCGGCATCGCCTCTCGTTCCCCGGTCGCCACCGGCGTCCGGACATCCACCGCGATGCGCCTGAACCGCGACGTGAAGAACCGCAGCGTCGGCGACTCGTAGACGAACTCGAGGCCGCCGATCTCCCGGCGCCGCTCGAACACCCGGATGACCGACTCCGCCACGACGTCCATGTGAGAGTTCGTGTAGACCCGGCGCGGGATGGTCAGCCGCACCAGCTCCAGCTTCGGATGACGGTTGCGGCCCTCGGCGTCCCGCCCCGCGGAGACGATGCCGCGCTCCATGGAACGCACACCGGAGTCGAGGTAGATCTCGGCCGCGAGGCTCTGGGCGGGCAGCTGGTCCTGGGAGAGGTGGTCGAGGAACGCGGCAGCGTCGATGAACACCGCGTGGCCCCCGGTCGGCCGGACGATCGGCACGCCCGCGGCCTC
Source organism: Phycicoccus sp. (assembly GCA_035702545.1). Classification (GTDB taxonomy): domain Bacteria; phylum Actinomycetota; class Actinomycetes; order Actinomycetales; family Dermatophilaceae; genus DASSQJ01. Next base: position 2,085 of record DASSQJ010000018.1, on the reverse strand, counting down.
GAGGCGCTCGCCGAGGTAGGCGACCTGCCCGATCCGGTGGGTGAGGTAGTCGTCGTCGAGGGCCTCGCGCAGTCCCACCGCCATCGCGTCGAGGTCGCGGCCGGCGAGCCCGCCGTACGTGGGCATCCCCTCGTAGACCACGACGAGCTCACGCGCCTTGAGGAGGATCCGCTCGTCGCGCATCGCGAGGAAGCCGCCGATGTTGACGAGGCAGTCCTTCTTGCCCGACATCGTCAGTCCGTCGAAGTGGGAGAGCATCTCCTTGGCGATGGAGGCGCTCGAGCGGTCGGCGTAGCCGGGCTCCCGGTGCTTGATGAACCAGGCGTTCTCCGCGAGCCGGGTGGCGTCCGACCACATGATGATGCCGTGCTGGTCGCACACCTCGCGGACGGCGCGGAGGTTCGCCATCGACACGGGCTGACCGCCGGCCATGTTCACCGTGACGGCGACGTTGACGTACGCGATGTTCTCGGCGCCGACCTCGGCGATCAGGGCCTCGAGCTTGTCGATGTCGACGTTGCCCTTGAACGGGTAGGTCGAGGCGGGGTCGTGGGCCTCGTCGATGATGACGTCGTGGAAGACCCCACCGGCGAGCTCCTGGTGGAGCCGGGTCGTCGTGAAGTACATGTTCCCCGGCACGTGCTGGCCGGGCCGGATGAGGATCTTGGAGATGAGGTGCTCCGCCCCGCGACCCTGGTGGGTCGGGCAGACGTAGGGGAAGCCGTAGTTGTCGCGGACGGCCTCGACGAGGTGGTCGAACGAGCGGGCTCCGGCGTAGGCCTCGTCGCCGAGCATCAGGGCGCTCCACTGCCGGTCGCTCATCGCCGACGTGCCCGAGTCGGTGAGCAGGTCGATGTAGACGTCGTCGCTCCGGAGGAGGAACGTGTTGTAGCCGGCGGCCGCGATGGCCTTCTCCCGGTGCTCACGGGTCGTCATCGTGATGGGCTCGACCATCTTGATCCGGTAGGGCTCGGCGACCGCAGCCATCGTGCTGCCTCTCTCTGGTGGACGGCGCTCCGTTGCGTCCGCCCGTTGGCCCCAGACTGCTCGCTGCCCGGCGGAATGTGCAATCCGCACATTCGATACTCGTCAATCTGTGCAACCTGCCCTCAGAGCAGGGGATGATGCTTGACATCCTGTGTTCCTCGCAGGCGAACCGGCACCCATTGTGCTGCGCGAAGGTCCGGCCGCCGCGCCGGGCGCCTCTCCGCTCGAACGACACCGAGATCAGGATCCCGTCAAGACGGCATCAGGATCTCGGCGACCCCGCCGCGCACCCGGTCGCCGGGGGTTCACTGGAACCATGACCGGTACGTGGACCACCGAGCACCGGGGCGCCGTGCGCGGGGCCGCCCTGGCTGTGCCCGTGGCCGCCGCCGCCGTGCTCGGCCTGGCTCGGGACAGCATGAGCACGAGCACCGCGGCGATGGTCCTCGTGCTCGCCGTCGTCGCGGCCGCCGCGACCGGTGACCGCGTCGCCGGCGTGCTGGCGGCCCTCGCCGCCGCGGCCGGCTTCGACTTCTTCCTCACCGCGCCCTACCACTCGCTCGCCATCGCCGACCGGGACGACGTCGAGATGGCCGCGGCCCTCGTCCTCGTCGGCCTCGCGGTCACGGAGGTCGCGCTGTGGGGACGCCGCCAGCAGGCCGCGGCCCTCCGCCGCGACGGCTACCTCCAGGGCCTGGCCCACCTCCTCGACGTCCCCGCCGACGCCGGGACGGAGGAGCGCGGCCGGCAGATCGCAGGCGCCATCACCGAGGTCCTCGGAGCCGACCGCGCCGAGTGGGTGCACGAGGACCCGCGCCCGAACGACGCCGTCGTCGGTCCACGCGGCGACGTCCGGCTGCGGGGCACCGCGCTCGCCGTCGGGCGGGTCGGGCTGCCGACCGACTCGTGGACCGCCCTCCCGGTACGACGGGGCGACCGGGTCCTCGGCCACTTCCGGGTCGTCACCTCGACCCACGTCGTGCGGCCGAGCCGGGAACAGCTGCGGGTGGCGATGCTGCTGGCCGACCGGATGGCCGCACCCGCACCGTCCAGCGACGGAGACGCCCCTCACTCCCAGCGGCGCGCCCTTTCGTAGCG
>DASSQJ010000017.1:0-5422 GCA_035702545.1 Phycicoccus sp. | reverse complement strand
CCCGACGTGTTCCAGGGGTGCGAGATCGGCCGGCTGGCGGTCGTCGACCCCGACAACCGCCGTCCCGTCGACTGGACGGACCGGGCCCTGCGGCTCTCGCGCGTCCTCGAGGACGAGCCCTGCTTCGACCTCGACGACGACAAGATCCGCGTCACCGCCCTCGCGCTGCGCACCCGACGGGAGCACCCCGAGGCGTTCGTCGGGCCGGACGCCTCGTACGCCGGTCTCGCGACGACGAGCGAGCACGCGCTGGCCTTCACCCGCGGCGACGCGGACGGCCCCTACGCGGTCACCGTGGTCACCCGTGCCGCCGGCCGCCTCGCCGAGGCCGGCGGGTTCGGCGACGCGACGGTCGACGTGCCGCCCGGGCGCTGGCGGGACGTCCTCGCCGGCCGGTCGCTCACCGTCGCAGGCGAGGCGGTCTCCCTCGCCGACCTGCTCGCCGAGCGACCGGTCGCGCTGCTCGTCCGGGAGGACGCGGCGTGACTGCTGTGCCTCCGCCGCTCGCCACCTCGCGATCGGTGTGCGTCTGGGCGCCCGCCGCCGGCCACGTCGACCTGCTCTGGTCCCCCGTCCCGGGTTCCGGGTCGCGACGACGTGAACCGATGACGGCGGCCCGGGACGGCTGGTGGCAGTGGACCGGGGACGAGGAGCACCCGGCCATCGACTACGCCTTCGTCCTCGACGGGGCCGACCCGCCGCTGCCCGACCCCCGCAGCGCCTGGCAGCCGAACGGGGTCCACGGCCCGAGCCGGACGCTCGACACCGCCCGCTTCGCGTGGACCGACGACGGCTGGCGCGGCCCCCGGGGCGGCGCGGGAGTCCTCGGCGCGGTGTTCTACGAGCTCCACGTCGGCACCTTCACCCCCGAGGGGACCTTCGACGCGGCCATCGCGCACCTCGACCACCTCGTCGACCTCGGCGTCGACGTCGTCGAGCTGATGCCGGTTGCTGCCTTCCCGTCGACCCGCGGCTGGGGCTACGACGGGGTGGACCTCTACGCCGTGCAGGACTCCTACGGGGGCCCCGACGGCCTCGCCCGCTTCGTCGACGCCTGCCACGCCCACGGGCTCGGCGTGTGCCTCGACGTCGTGCACAATCACCTCGGGGCGAGCGGGAACTACCTCGCGCGGTTCGGTCCCTACTTCACCGAGGCGCACCACACGCCCTGGGGTCCGGCGGTCAACCTCGACCAGCCGGGGTCTGACGTGGTGCGCGGCTTCCTCGTCGAGAGCGCCCTCCGCTGGCTGCGCGACTTCCACGTGGACGCCCTGCGCCTGGACGCCGTGCACGAGCTCAAGGACGACACGCCGCGGCACTACCTCGCCGAGCTCTCCGACGCCGTGGCCGGGCTCGCGGCGGAGCTCGGCCGTCCCGTCGAGCTCGTCGCCGAGAGCGACCTCAACGACCCCGTGATGGTCACCCCGACCGGCCCGGGCGGGTACGGGATGACGGCACAGTGGGACGACGACATCCACCACGGCCTGCACGTCGCCCTCACCGGGGAGGCCCAGGGCTACTACGCCGACTTCGCCGGCCACTGTCCGGCCCTGCCCGACGGCGGCCCGCTCGCGGTCCTCGGTAAGGTGCTGACCCGCGGGTTCCTCCACGACGGCGTCCCGTCGAGCTTCCGCGGCCGCACCTGGGGGCGCCCGGTCGACGTCGAACGGCTCGACGCCCGCCGGCTGCTCGGCTACCTCCAGACCCACGACCAGGTCGGCAACCGCGCGACGGGTGAGCGCATCGGCGAGCTCGTCCCCGACCTCGGCCTCCAGGCCGCCGGTGCGGCGCTCTACCTCCTCGCACCGACGACCCCGATGGTGTTCATGGGGGAGGAGTGGGCGGCCTCGACGCCGTGGCAGTTCTTCACGAGCTTCGAGGAGGAGCCACTCGCCGACGCCGTGCGGACCGGACGCCTCGCGGAGTTCGGCCGTCACGGCTGGCCGCCGGAGTCGGTCCCCGACCCCCAGGACCCGGTCACCCGGGACCGCTCCGTCCTCGACTGGACCGAGCCCGGGACCGGGGAGCACGCCCGCATGCTGCGCTGGTACACCGCGTGCACGAGCCTGCGCCGCCGGCTGCTCGGGTCGGCACCGACGAGGTTCGCCGACACCTCAGCCGCCTCCGACGACGCCAACCGCTGGTTCGCCCTCACCCAGCACCCGCGTGGCGGCAGTTCCTTCGCCGTCCTCGCCAACCTCGGCCCCGAGGCGCAGCCCGTGCCCGCCGTCGGGGCGACCGAGGTGCTGCTCGCGTGGTCGCCGGACGGGACCGTCGTCGGCGCGGACCACGTCGTCCTGCCCGCCCGGTCCTCGGCGGTCGTCGCGCTGCGCTGACGTCGTGGACCGCGCGCCGGTGCGGGGTCACGATCCGGAGACGAACGCCCCACCGCCTGCCCGAACACCGGGGGGATGGCTAGGGTGGCCCGGTTCGGTTCCGGCAGGAAGGGGCGGTGGGAAGTGAGGGCGCTGCTGGCGCGCCGCGTCCGAGCGCACCCCGCCGCCCTCGTCGCCGTGACGGCGTCGGTGCTCGTCTCCATGCTCGTCGTCGCGACCCTCCAGCTGCTCGCCTCCGGCATCGCTCGCGCGAGCGTACGGGCCGAGCTCGGGGTGCCCGCCGGGGACCGCGGCGTCGTCGTGTCGGCCGGCGTGCATCCGGGCGAGCTCGCCGCGGCCGACGCCCGGGTGCGTGCGGCCGTCGCGGGTGCGGGGGACGGGACACTGACCCGCTCGAGCACGGCCACGACACGTGGCCTCGTCGGGGGCGCCCCGACCGACCGGGTGCTGCTGAGCGACCTGGACGGTCTGCAGGGCCGGGCCCGGCTCGTCGCGGGTGCGTGGCCGGAGACGCCGGCCGGCGGCGTGAGACCGGGCGCCGGACCGGTCGAGGCGGTCGTGCCCGAGAACGTCGCGAGGGCCCTCGACATCTCCGTGGGGGACCGCCTCGCGCTCACCGACCTCATCGCCCCGGGCGGGCCACCGATCACCGTCGTCGTGGCGGGGGTCTTCGCCCCGACCGGGGTCGAGCAGGGGCTCTGGGCGGACGACCCACTCGGCCTGCGAGGAGTGTCCCGAACCGACTTCACGACCTTCGGGCCGGTCGTCGTTCCCGAGGGAGCCTTCGACTCCGGCCTGGTGGACTCAGCCACCGTGGTGTGGCGCTGGACGCCGCGGCTGGAGGGTGTGGACGGAGCACAGCTGGGGCCGCTCGGTCGTCGGCTGGACGTCGTCATCGAGCGCCTGCGGCGGGTGGCCGGGGTCGGGATCGTGCCGAGCACCCGTGAGGCTGAGCGTCCGCTCCGCAACGGCCAGGTCGCCACCGCGCTGCCCGGCATCGTCGAGCGGGCAGTCGTGTCCGAGGCGCGGGTTCGCGCCGCCCTGCTCGCCCCGACCGTCCTCCTCGTCGTGCTCGGCGCCTCCAGCCTCGTCGTCGCCGCGGCACTGCTCGCCGCCCTCCGGAACCCCGAGACCCGCCTCCTGCGGACCCGGGGGGCGTCGACGGCACGCCTGGGAGCCCTCTCCCTCGTGGACGCCCTCGCCGTCGTCCTCCTCGGGTCGGTCGCCTCGCTCCTCGCCGCACCGGTCCTGGCCGGCACGGTCGCGAGAGGCGCGGGGCTGCCCGCGGCGGAGCTCTCGACCGCGTCCTCGTTCGGTGGTCTGCCGTGGGCGTCGGTGCTCGTCATGGGCGCACTCGCGGTGGTCGTCGTCGTGACGACCACGCTCCGCGTCGGCCGCGCGGGGGACGGTGCGCGCGGGGGGCGTGGTGCCGCGAAGCTGCTGCGTGCCCTCGGCTCGTCCGGCCTGGACGTCGCGCTCGTGGGGCTGAGCGTGCTCGGCGTCATCCAGCTGCGGCGTTACGACAGCACCGGCTCCGCGGTGGCGGACCCGCTGACGGTGGCGGCCCCGGCGCTCGTCGTCGTGGGGTCCGCGGTCCTGTGCCTGCGGCTCCTCCCCGTGCTCTCGGGCCAGGTCGCGCGGCTCACGGACAGCCACCGGGGGCTCCCCGTCGCCTGGGGTGGGTGGCAGCTCTCGCGGCGACTCGCGAGCCAGTCCGGAACGGTCCTGCTCGTCCTCCTCGCCGTCGCGATGGGCGCGCTCGCCCTGTCGCACTCGTCGACGGCGCAACGGGCGGCCGAGGACCAGTCGGCGTACGAGACGGGTGGCACCGTACGCGTCGTCACGGGCGCGCTCGGAGGGGACGGGCCGGCCTCCGTCGGCAGCGCGCTGGCGGCCGCCGCGAGCGGTGGGTCCCGCGTCACGCCGGTGTACCGGGAGAGCGTGGACCTCGGTCCGGTCACCGGCATCAGCGTCCTCGCCCTGGACGCCGCCTCCGCCGCGGGAGTCGTCGACCCCCGACCCGACACACTGGGGGACCTCGGATGGCGGCAGGTCACGGAGCGGCTCACCGCCCGCAGGGTGGCTCTCGACGCGCCGACGATCCCCGACGGTGCTCGTACCCTGACCCTGCGGGTGCGGCTCACCGCGTCGGCCAGCATCGCCCCGGGTTACGACATCGCCTCGTCGGTCGTCCTGCGTGACGGGACCGGCCTCCTGACGGTGCTGCCGCTCGGGCCGGTGAGGGCCGGCGCCTCCGACCTCACCGTCGACCTCCCGGCGGCCCGGGGTGGGCCCTGGCAGCTCCTCGGCGTCCTCGGCACCCCCGGGGGGCCGGTGCTGACCGGGGGCGGTTCCCTGCCCCCCGGCGTGGTCCCCGGCTCGACGCCCGGGCAGCTGCAGATCGTGCTCCAGGCCGCCCGTGCGGCCTCGACCCCGCTCGAGGGCCTCCAGCGCCTCGCCGACCGGTCGACGAGCGACACCGTCCTCACGGCCGTCCTCGCCGGACGGATCGATGCGGTGCCCGCCGTCGTCACGCAGGGCGTCGCCGAGGCGGCGAAGGCCGGCGTCGGCAAGCAGCTCGAGGTGCTCGTGGGCGGGCGACGCGTCCCCATCGAGGTCGTGGGGGTCGTCGGCTCGGTTCCCACGGCCGCCGACCCCCACCGGGCGGTGCTCCTCGACCTGCCGACCCTGCTCGTCACGGGGGACCCGCCCACGGCCGACCGTCGCCTCTCGACTCGTGTCCTCGAACCCGCCGAGTGGTGGCTGGCGCCGCAACGGGCTGTCGACGGCGACGCCCTCCGGCGCGTCCTGCCGAACGGGTCGACGATCGAGGTCCGGTCGGCGATCGTCGCCGAGCGCCTCGACAACCCGGTCAACGCCGGGATGCGCGCCGCGATGCTCCTCGTCACGGGCGCCGCCCTCGTCCTGGCGGCCGTCGGCTTCGGTGCGACGACGGCCGCCCTCGGACGGGAGCGCCGCCGGGAGAACGCCGTGCTGCTGGCCCTCGGCATGCCTCCGGGCCGCATCCGGCGCACCCTCGAGGCCGAGCGCGCTGCTGTCGTCTTCCTCACGGTCCTCGTCGGGCT
>DASSQJ010000016.1:0-4275 GCA_035702545.1 Phycicoccus sp. | reverse complement strand
TGCGCCGACTCGAGCGCGGCTCGCACCGTCCCGGGGGTCAGGAAGAGGCGCTGGGCGACCTCGTTGACGTCGAGGCCGGCGGCGACGAGGTCGCTGATCCGGCGCTGGCGGCTGGTGATCCGGGTCGCGACCTCGTCCACCTGCGGGACGGGCTCGCCACGCGCGGCGAGGGCCGCCGCGGCCTCCGCCGCGACGCCCCGGGCGCCGCAGGCTCGAGCGGTCGCCAGCGCACCGAGCAGGAGGGGCACGGCCTCGGCGTCCGCGACCCGGGCGCACCGGCCGAGCGCCAGCTGGGCGCGAGCCTCCTCGAGGACCGCGCACGTCCCGCCGAGGAGCTCGACCGCCTCCCGGAGCTCCGCCGTCCCGTCGGGACCGCGCAGCTCCCCGAGCAGCCGCAGGGACGGTCCGAGCCCGGTGGGCGCCCCCCACCGCCGCTGGAGCTCGACCTCCTCCGCGGCCAGGGCGAGGGCCTCGTCGGCTCGCCCCAGACCGGAGAGCGCCCGCGCCGTGAGGCCCCGCCACGGCGCCCAGGCGGGGTTGGCGACCGGCGGGTCGTCGACCGGCGTCGTCAGCTCGGCGAGGGCCTCGGCGGGTCGGCCCCGGGCGAGGAGCAGCCGCGCCGCCGCCTCACGCACCAGCCGGCCACCCTCGCCGACCCACGGCAGGGCACGCGACTGCTCCAGCGTCGTGGCCGCCGTGTCCAGGTCCCCGAGGTCGGTGAGGGCGCCCAGCGTGAAGGCGGAGGCGTACGTCGACGTGGCGCCGGAGAGGCCCCACACCCGCTGCTGCTCCGTGGCGTCGGCGAGCGACTGCAGCGCGTCGTCGAGCTCACCGCGGCGCCACTGGGAGAAGCCGCGCCACAGGTTGACCGAGAGCGCCGCGAACATCCCACCGGTGGCCTGCGCGCGCGCCAGCGCCCGGTCCCAGAAGTCGCCGAGGTCGTCGTCCGCGAGCAGCAGGACGTTCGCCGCGACGATCCAGAGCAGCCCGTTGTCGATCGCGAGGAGGCGGTCCCCCTCGAGGGCGAAGCGGGCCAGGCGGACCGCGCGAGGACGGTCGGCGCCCTCGCGCAGCACCTCGTACGACAGCGTCGCCGCGAGCATCCGGGCCCCGTCTCCCCCGCCCGGCACCTCCGGGACGGGAGCGGCCCCGTCGCGGTCCGGGGGCAGGCCGTGCATGAGGGCGGCCATGCGCTCCAGGGCGAGCAGGCCCCGGCGGTGGTCGTCCAGCTCCGGGGGCAGGCCGGCCGCCGCCTCGTGGGCGAACGCCGTCGCGACGCCCGGTGGGGAGACGAAGACGTGGGTGCGCGCGATGTCCATCGCGAGGAGGGCGCGCTCGGCGGGGTCCTCGAGCGCGGCGTACGCGTCGGTGAGGTGGGCGACCCCGGAGGGGCCGTCGACGTGGGACTCGACGCGTCCGAGCTCGACGAGCACGCGGGCGCGCTCCGGCCCCGCCACCGGCTCGTCGAGGGCGCGCCGCAGCAGCCCGACCGCCGCGTCCGAGGCACCCCTCGAGATCGCGGTCGCGGCCGCGGCGCGGAGCACCTCGACGGTGGCCGCGCTCCCACGTCGCGGCGCGCGCACGAGGTGGGCCGCCACCTGTTCCGGCGGCGCCCCCTGCCGGAGGAGGACCTCGGCGGCCCGGTCGTGGTGCAGCGCCCGCTCGCCGACCGGGAGGTCGTCGTACACCGCGTCGCGGACGAGGGGGTGGACGAAGGCGAGCCGGTGGGCACCCCCGAGGATCTCGCTGCGGCTGAGGACGTCGAGGGCGGGGGCCACCTCGTCCTCGGGCACCCGGGCGAGGGCGGCGACGGTCGGCAGGTCCGCGGCGTCACCGAGGACGGCGACGGCGCGCGCGGCGGCGGTGACGGTGGTGGGCATCCGGCGCAGGCGCAGGGTCACGAGGGCCGAGACCGCACGCGACCCGACCGCCCGGACGGTGTCCACGTGGGACACGTCCGGGGGCACGCCCTCGTCGGCCAGGGCACGCAGCAGCTGCCGCAGCAGGAGCGGGTTGCCCGACGTCATCCGGTGGCAGGCGGTGACGAACGGGTCCGCCCCGTCGCCGAGCCGCTCCCGGACCAGGGTCGCGGCGGCCTCCGGCGTCAGCGGCGCCGGCCGCAGCACGGTGACCGACGGGTCCAGGGCCAGGTCGGCGAGCAGTGCGTCGTCGGCGTGCAGCTCTCCGGTGCGCAGGGCGAGGACGACGAGGACGGGGAGGCCGGCCACTCGCTTGACGAGGTAGGCGAGGTAGCGCAGCGAGGCGCTGTCGCACCACTGGACGTCGTCGACGCAGAGCACCACGGGCCCGGTCCCGGCGAGGTTGACCGTCATCCAGTAGAGGCCGTGGAGGACGGCGAAGCCGGCGTCGCTCCCGCCGTCCTCCCCCGCGACGTCCTCGAACACCGGCCGTGCCCCCGAGGCGGCCCCGCCGAGGAGGGTGTCCCGCACGGCGGGGTCCCCGGCGACGACCTCGAACAGCTGGCGCACCGCACCGAAGCCGAACGACCGCTCCAGCTGGCTGCCGCGAGCCGTGAGCACGCGCACTGCCCGGTCCTCCGCGAGCCGGGCGGCCTCGACGAGCAGCCGCGACTTGCCGATGCCCGCGGGGCCTTCGACGAGCACGCACCCCGGGCTTCCGCCGGAGAGCCGGTCGACCGTCCGCCGCAGCTCCCGGACCTCCTGCTCGCGGTCCACGAGGTCGGTGGGGACGACGTCGTCGACGAGGTCGGAGGGGGCGGCGGGCTCTGCCGCGGGCCGGTCCACCCGGGCCGGCGGGACTGGCGCGTCGAGGGTGGGCGACTGAGCGAGGACCTCCGCCTCGAGCGCGCGCAGGGCCGGCCCCGGGTCCACGCCGAGCTCGTCGGCCAGAACCTCCCGTGCCCTCCGCAACGCCGCCAGCGCCCCGGCCTGACGCTGGGCCCGGTAGAGGGCGAGGGCGAGGAGCCGCCAGCGCTCCTCCCGCAGCGGGTCCTCGGCGACGAGGGCCTCGAGCTCGCCGATGACGACGGCCGCGTCCCCGAGCTGGAGCCGCGCCTCCAGCCGGCGCTCGCGGGCCACCGCGTGCAGCTCGCCGAGCCGGCGCACCTCGGCCTCCACCCACGGCTCGCCGTGGTACTCGGCGTACGCCGGGCCGCGCCACAGCCGGAGGGCGTCGTCGAGCACCCGGACCGCCTCGGCCGGTCCGAGTCCCGCGGCGGAGTCCACGGCGCGCTCGAAGCACCACGCGTCGACGCTCTCGGCGGGGACCTCGAGGACGTACCCCGCCGCGCGGCTCGCGATGACCCCGTCGCGCCGGCGGGCGAGCGACTCCGGTTGGAGCCGACGGCGCAGGTGGCTGACGTACGCCTGGACCGCTCCGGTCGGGTTGGCCGGCTGCTCGTCCCCCCAGACGCAGTCGGCGAGGCGTTCGGGCGAGACGACCGCGCCCCGCGAGATGACGAGGGCCGCGAGCACGGCGCGCTGGCGCCGCCCACCGAGGTCGACGGTCTCGCCGTCGCGGGTCGCGGCGAGCTCGCCGAGCACCCGGAGCCGCACGTTCGTCTCGAGGTCCACCACGCTCCCACTCCGTGTCGCCGAACGGAGGCGCCGCCCGCACCGGGCGCGGCCCGTCGCGCGGGGCTCAAGCGGCGCCCAAGCCGCGCTCAGGACGGGCTCAAGGGTCCCGCGACAGGGTCGGCCCCGGCAACCCCGCCACCGACATCGACATCGACCCCAAGGAGAACGACCATGAACCGCTCGAGGACCACCGCCGGACTGATCGGCGTCCTGCTGGCCGCCGCCGTCACCGCGCCGCAGGCCATGGCCGCTCCGCCGCCCGTCATCGACCTGCGCGGAGCGAGCATCGGCAGCCACACCGTGGATGCCGACGGCGTCGCCCGGCTGAGCGGCACCGTGACCGGCGCGCCGTTCGACGGCGCCTACGACGCCACGCTCGCCAGCGTCGACGGCAGCCTCCCGGCGCCGGGTGAGTGCGAGCCGGCGACGGCGACCGTCGACGTCACGGGCTCGCGGGGCCGCACGCTGCGGCTCTCCGGCACCGGCGACGTCTGCGGCACGTGGGCCGACGCCACCAACGTCGTGACCCACCGGTTCGTCGGGCGGTACCTCGTGACCGACGCCTCGACGAAGCGGCTGCGCGGGACGGACGGCTGGTACTCGATCGTCCTCGCCACGGAGGGCCGGGCGAACCTCGAGGCGATCGACACGTGAGCGACGAGGCGGTGGACGGCCGAGGTCCGGTGGGTCACGTCGCGGACCCGCCCGGCCGCCCCCC
>DASSQJ010000015.1:0-8922 GCA_035702545.1 Phycicoccus sp. | reverse complement strand
CACGGCGAGCGCGTGGCGGCGCCCGGCCCGCTGCATCGCCTCGACGTCCTCGCGCTGGCGGAGACGGACCGCCAGCAGTGCAGCATCCGACTCCGCGACACCGGCGGCGGTGAGGGTCCATGCGTGGTCCTCGAGCCGGGTGTACTCGCCCTCGGCGGCGTCGTGCTCGCGCTGCGCCGCAGCGATGACCACCTGAGCGTCCTCGAGGGCGTCGGCGAGGGCGCGCAGCGGTGCCACGGCTCCGAGGTGGCGCCGAGCCGCGGCGTCGATGACTCCCGGCAGCGGGCCGATCCTGGCAGCGAAGGCGCGGCCGGCGGGCCCGTCCCAGACGGCCCCCTCGTCGCGCAGCCGGACGAGGACCGCCGCGAGGCCCGAGAGCCGCTCCCCCGTGGTCGCCAGCCGCTCGGCGAGGAGGCGGACGGCATCCGGGTCACCCGGTAGCGGGGCGAGCACCGTCACCAGGCCCCGCCACCCAGGCGCCGACCGACGTCACGCTCCGCGGCGAGGTAGAGGCCACCCGCGGAGGCGGCCGCCTCGCCCAGTCCGGTGAGCTCCTCCGCGGCGCGCAGCCGGGTGAGCCGCCACCCGCCGAGGAGCTCCTCGACGGCCGGGCCGCTGGCGCCCGGTCCGAGGGCCCACCGGTCGGCTTCCGGGTCGCCGACGAGCGCGAGCGCCTCGGCGAGGTCCACGAGGGACCCGCCGAGTGCCGCCACCTGCGCGGCGTCGACCCGGTACGTCGTCATGGCGGCACCGTAGGCGAGCGGGCGGACCCGGCCGCCGAGTTCTCCACAGCGCCTCGGGGTGCGCGCGGCCTCGTCAGGCGGCGTCGGCCAATGGGGTCTGGGTGTAGAGCACGAGCCGCCACTCGCCGTCGACGCGGGTGTACACGCTCGTCATCATCCCGACGAAGTCCGGCCCCGCCCGCCGATGTCCGGAACCGCGGTAGACGAGCGCGGCGGCATCCGGACCGACGGGGAGGACGCGCGCCTCCTCGACCTCGTACCGGTCCCACGGCGGGGCGGCCGCGAGCGAGGCGACGACGTCCGCCCGGCCGAGGGTGGCACCGTTGGCGAGCACCATGACGGCGTCCTCGGTCATCAGCCGTCCGTAGAACCCGTCCCCGGTCCCGTCGCAGAGCGAGGCCCACCCCCGGTGCTCGAGCTCGAGCAGCGTCACCGTCAGAGTGTCATCCATCCGTCGACGCTAGCCCGGTCGGGACCGGGGGTGGGGGTTCGGAGACAGGGTCAGCCCCGGGCGCCGACCAGCTCCGCCTCGTCCGCCGGGTCGCCCTGGCCGAGCGCCGCGGCGAAGCCGGCGTCGAGGTCGGCGAGGATGTCGCCGATGGTCTCGATGCCGACGGCGAGCCGGACGAGGCCGGGCGTCACACCCGCCGCGAGCCGGTCCTCGTCGCCGCCCTGGCTGTGGGTCGTCGACGCCGGGTGGATCGCGAGCGACCGGACGTCGCCGATGTTCGCGACGTGGCTGTGCAGGCTCAGGCCCTCGACGAAGCGGCGGCCGGCCTCGACGCCGCCCCGGATCTCGAAGGCGAGCACGGCGCCGGCACCCCGGGGGGCGTACTTGTCCGCGAGCGCCTTGCCCGGGCTGGAGTCCAGGGACGCCCAGCGCACCGACTCGACCTGCGGGTGGGCCTCGAGGTAGTCCGCGACAACCCGCGCGTTCGCCACGTGGCGCTCGACCCGCAGGCTCAGGGTCTCGAGGCCCTGGGCGATGAGGAAGGCGTTGAACGGGGAGATGGCCGCGCCGATGTCGCGGAGCAGCTGGACGCGGGCCTTGAGGATGTACGCGAGGTTCGCGCCGAGGGCACCACCGACGCCGAGGTCCCGGGCGAAGACGAGCCCGTGGTAGCTCTCGTCGGGGGTGTTGTACGCCGGGAAGCGCTCGGGGTCGCGGCCGAAGTCGAAGGTCCCGCCGTCGACGATGACCCCGGCGATGGAGGTGCCGTGGCCGCCGAGGTACTTCGTCGCGGAGTGCACGACGACGTCCGCGCCCCAGGAGAGGGGCTGGACGAGGTAGGGCGTCGCGATCGTGTTGTCGACGACGAGCGGCACGCCGACCTCGTGCGCGACCGCCGCGACGGCCTCGATGTCGAGCAGCTCCGCCTTGGGGTTGGCGATCGTCTCGCCGAAGAAGGCCTTGGTGTTCGGCCGGACCGCGGCCCGCCACGCCTCCGGGTCGCCGTGGTCCTCGACGAAGGTCACCTCGACCCCGAGCCGGGCGAAGGTGTACTTGAGCAGGTTCGTCGTGCCGCCGTAGAGCGCCGCGCTCGAGACGATGTGGTCGCCGGCCTCGGCGACGTTGAGCAGGGCGAGGGTCGTCGCGGCCTGGCCCGAGGAGACGAGCAGGGCGCCCACCCCGCCCTCGAGGGCGGCGATGCGCTGCTCCACCGCGTCCTGGGTGGGGTTCATGATCCGCGTGTAGATGTTGCCGAACTCCCTGAGCGCGAACAGGTTCTCGGCGTGCGCGGTGTCGTTGAAGACGTACGAGGTGGTCTGGTAGATCGGCAGGGCCCGGGCGCCGGTGGCACTGTCGGGCACCTGGCCCGCGTGCACCTGCTTGGTCTCGAAGCCCCACTGGGTCGGGTCGGTCATGGCGTCGCTCCTGACGTCAGGGTGCGGCGGCGGCTGCCGGCGCACGTCATCGGTGGCTCGGCGGGGGGACCGGGAGGTCTCCCGCGCTTGCGGGCGGCGGGTGCCGCTCGCCAGGTCCTCACCCGGGGCACCCCACCGCGGTAGGAGGGTTGCCGACCAGCGAGCCGGGGCTTGGCGCTGGCACTCATGACCTGCACCCATGATGCGCGAGCCCCGCCCCCCTCACGCCACCCCGTCTCACCCACCGGTCCCCCTCCCCCCGAGGGTCTGCCACTCCCTCCCCTCCACTCATTGCCAGTTCGTCCGGTCGACACCCCGGCCGAACCGGGTCAGGACCGGCCCAACGGGCAAGAGGTGGGCAGCCCCGGGAGAGGATGGGGCCATGACCTTCCACGCTGACGAGTACAAGGCCGCCGCCAACCGCTACGAGGCCGGGATGCCGTACCGCCGGGTCGGCCACTCCGGGCTGGACCTGCCCGCGATCTCGCTCGGCCTCTGGCACAACTTCGGCGACGACGTCCCTCTCGAGCGCCAGCAGGCGGTGCTCCGACGGGCCTTCGACCGGGGGGTCACGCACTTCGACCTCGCGAACAACTACGGCCCGCCCTACGGTTCGGCCGAACGCAACTTCGGGACGCTCTTCGCCCGCGACTTCCGGCCGTACCGCGACGAGGTCGTCATCAGCTCGAAGGCGGGCTACGACATGTGGCCCGGGCCGTACGGGCAGGGTGGTGGCTCCCGCAAGTACGTCGTCGCCAGCTGCGACCAGTCGCTCCAGCGGATGGGCCTGGACTACGTCGACATCTTCTACAGCCACCGCTTCGACGAGACGACCCCGCTCGAGGAGACCCTCGGCGCCCTGGACTCCCTCGTCCGCGCCGGCAAGGCGCTGTACGTCGGCATCTCGTCCTACTCGGCGCAGCGCACCCGCGAGGCCGTGGAGATCCTCCGCGCCATGGGCACCCCGCTCCTCATCCACCAGCCGTCGTACTCGATGCTCAACCGCTGGGTCGAGGACGAGGGCCTGCTCGACGCCCTCGGCGAGACCGGAACCGGCTGTATCGCCTTCTCCCCGCTCGCCCAGGGGATGCTGACGAACAAGTACCTCAAGGGCATCCCCGCCGGTTCCCGTGCCGCACAGGACAAGTCGCTCGACCCCGGCCTGCTCACGGACGAGGCGCTCAAGCACATCCGGGCGCTGAACCGGATGGCGGCCGACCGGGGCCAGACCCTGGCGCAGATGGCGATCGCCTGGGTGCTGCGCGACGAGCGGGTCACCTCGGCGCTCATCGGCGCCTCGTCGGTCGAGCAGCTCGACGACAGCCTCGACGCCGTGAAGAACCTCCGGTTCACCGACGACGAGCTGGCGCGGATCGACCGCCACGCGGTGGACTCGGGCATCAACCTGTGGAAGACCTCGAGCGACAAGTGAGTTGGACCGGTCGAACCACGTCCCCGAGCAAGGAGCAGCAGTGACCGACCGCGACTACGTCCCCAGCCCGACCGGATGGGTCCGCAGCCAGGTGGAGACCATCGAGGCCACCGGGGACACCGGCTCGGTCCACGTCCTCGACCGGCCGGTGGTCCTCATCACCATGCGCGGACGGCGCAGCGGCGCCCTCCGCAAGGTCCCGGTGATGCGGGTCGAGCACGACGGCGTCTACGCCGCCGTCGCGAGCAAGGGCGGCGCGCCCGAGCATCCCCAGTGGTACGGCAACCTCCTCGCCGACACCCGGGTCACTCTCCAGGACGGGACTCGCAGCTGGTCCGCGGTGGCGCGTGAGGTCACCGGCGAGGAGCGCGCCAAGTGGTGGGAGCGGTGTGTCGCGGCCTACCCGCCCTACGCCGAGTACCAGGAGCGGACCGACCGCCTCATCCCGGTGTTCGTCCTCGAGCCGGCCTCTACGGAGTGACCGTGGCGTCGTCGGCCGGGGGCCCGTCGGTGGCCCCGCGGTCGACGCGGCGGAACCACCAGAGCCCGAGCACCGGCAGGACGAGCGGCACGTAGCCGTACCCCTGCCCGAAGTGCGACCACACCGTCTTGTCCGGGAACGCCTCCGGCACGAGGTAGGACGCGGTGCCGACGACGAGCACGCCGACGAGCTCGATGGTGCACGCGACGATGCCGACGCGCACCCACCGACCGCCGCGCGCCAGGCACCACGTCGCGACGATGTAGACGGCCGCGGCGAAGGCCGAGAGCAGGTAGGCCAGCGGCGCGCGGGAGAAGTACTCGGTGATCTGGAGGATGGAGCGCCCGGTCGCGGCCAGGGCGAGGACGCCGTAGACGACGACGAGGACGACGCCCGGCCCGCCGAGCGCCCGCTTGCGGGGGGCGTGCTGCTCAGGCACTCAGCATCCAGATCTGGAGGAGGCGGGCGCTCATCACCGCCACGGCGAAGCCGCCGACGGCGAGCGAGCCCATCGCCCAGCGGGACTTCTCCTTGATCGCGAGGAACGCCGTGCCGGGCGGGATGACCGGGAGCGAGACGAGGTAGGCGACGTACGTGGCCTTCTCGGCGCTGTCGACGATCCGGTCGAGGCCGAAGAGCCCGAGGACGAGCTGCGCGATGAGCGCCAGCTCGAGGAGCAGCGAGAGCACGACGACGAGGTTGTCGATGAGCCGGTCCCGGATGGCGTAGACGACCCCGACGACGCACAGGACGGTGGCCAGGCCGACGACTGCGTACGTCAGGGGGGCGAACACGCGCCCCACCATAGACGGGACCCCCGGGGACATCGCGACCCGTCCGACGTCGCGGCGCCAACCATCCGACGTCGTGGCGCCAACCACCCGACGTCGTGGCGCCAACCACCCGACGAGGTTGCGCGAGAGCGCGCCTGCGGTGCGACACTCCTGCCATGACGACCGCACAGCTGGGCGACGTGGAGATCGCCTACGAGGTGGACGGGCCCGACGACGGCGTCCCGATGCTCCTCATCATGGGCCTGGGGACCCAGCTCGTCGGGTGGCCCCCGGACGTCGTCCAGGGCCTCGCCGACGAGGGCTTCCGCGTCGTGCGGATGGACAACCGCGACATCGGGCTCTCCACGCGCACCGAGGGCCCTGCGCCGAGCCGCAGCGCGGTCCTCAAGGCCTTCGTCCACCGGCGGTACGCCCGGGCCGACTACGTCCTCTCCGACATGGCGAGCGACGCCGCGGCGCTCCTCGACCACCTCGGCATCGCCGCCGCCCACGTCGTCGGCGTGTCGATGGGCGGGATGATCGCCCAGCAGCTGACGATCGACCACCCGCAGCGGGTGCTCAGCCTGGCCTCGATCATGTCGAACACCGGCAACCGGAGGCAGGGGTCGGTCTCGCTCCGGCTGCTCCCGACGATGGCGATGTCGATGAGCGCGCCGCGCCCGACCGACGAGGAGGAGGCGGTCCGGCTCGGCGTCGAGGGGTTCCGGCTCATCGCCGGCCCGCACTTCGACACCGACGAGGTCACCGCCATGGTCCGCTCCGCGGTGCGGCGCAGCGTCCACCCGCTCGGCGCGGTCCGGCAGCTGCTCGCCATCCTCGCGAGCCCGGACCGCACCGCGGCCCTCCGGGAGATCCGCGTGCCCACGCTCGTCATCCACGGGCTCGAGGACCCGCTCGTCGTCCCCAGCGGCGGCATCGCGACCGCGAGGGCGGTGCCCGGGTCGCGGCTGCTCATGTTCCCCGACATGGGGCACGACCTCCCGGGGCCGCGGCGGGCGGAGATCGTCGAGGCCATCGCGGTCAACGCCCGGCGGGCGGCCCGGGTCACCTCCTGACCCGTCCCCGGCGGGTGGGAACGGTCAGCCGACGATCTCGGCGACCGCGTCGACGAGCATGGCGACCTCGTCCTCGGTGACGACGAGGGGCGGTGCGAGCCGGATCGTCGAGCCGTGGGTGTCCTTGGCGAGGATGCCGCGCGCCATCAGCTGCTCGCAGACCTCCCGCCCGCTCGGGCCGCCGGGCTCGACGTCGAGGCCGGCCCAGAGCCCACGGACCCGGATGGCGTCCAGGCCGCGCCCGACGAGCGGCCGGAGCCGCTCCTCGAGGACGAGGCCGAGGTGCGCCGCACGGCGCTGGAACTCGCCCTCCTCGAGCATCGTGACCACCTCGTGCCCGATCGCCGCGGCGAGTGGGTTGCCCCCGAACGTGGAGCCGTGCGACCCGGGGGTGACGACCTCGAGGACGTGGCGGTCGGCGGCGATCGCGCTCACGGGGTAGATCCCGCCGCCGAGGGCCTTGCCGAGGACGTAGATGTCGGGGACGACGTCCTCGAAGTCGCAGGCGAACGTCCGCCCGGTCCGCGCGAGACCCGACTGGACCTCGTCGGCGACCATGAGCGCGCCGGCCTGGTCGCAGATGTCGCGCACCTCGCGCAGGTAGCCGGGCGGTGGGATGAGGACGCCGCCCTCCCCCTGGATCGGCTCGAGCAGGACGGCGACCGTCGTGTCGTCGATCGCGGCCCGGAGGGCGTCGGCGTCCCCGTAGGTGACGGTGCGGAAGCCGGGCGTGTACGGGCCGTACTCGTCGCGGGCGACCTTGTCGTCGGAGAAGCTGATGATCGTCGTCGTCCGCCCGTGGAAGTTCCCCTCCATGACGACGATGGAGGCGGTGTCCTCGGGGACGCCCTTGACCCGGTAGCCCCACTTGCGGGCCACCTTGATCGCCGTCTCGACCGCCTCCGCGCCGGTGTTCATCGGAAGGACGAGGTCCTTGCCGGTGAGCCCGGCGAGGGCCTCGGCGAACGGCCCGAGCTGGTCGTTGAGGAAGGCCCGGCTCGTCAGGGTGAGACGGTCGAGCTGGTCGCGGGCGCGGGCGACGAGGCGCGGATGGGCGTGACCGAAGTTCAGGGCTGAGTAGCCGGCGAGGCAGTCGAGGTACCGGTTGCCCTCCACGTCCGTGACCCAGGCACCCTCGCCGTGGCTGAGCACCACGGGCAGCGGGTGGTAGTTGTGGGCGGCATAGCGCTCCACGAGCGCGATGTGGCCGGTCGTGCCCAGCTCGGTGTCGTGCGACGTCATCGTCGATCTCCCTTCCGCCCGCGATGCTAGCCACCGCGGATGGGCCCTCGGGACGCGGCACGCTGGCCGGTGTGCGGGCCGGCCGTCGAGGGCCGGTCGCCCGGCGGTCAGGCGGCGGTCGTCGGCGACGGCGCCAGGAGCAGGTAGCCCTGGGCGGCGAGGATGACGGTGATCGCGACGAGCTTGCCCGCGGGCAGCGCGGCGTCGAAGCGCACGTGGTCGATGACGAGGATCCCCACCTGGAGCAGGACGATCCATCCCATCGTCACGACCGCGAGCTCGGCGTACTGCAGGGCCGAGGCGTAGACCCAGAAGAGCGCGACGAACGCGAGGACGCCGAGGCCCAGGGCCCCGGTGCTGTGCCGGGTGGCCCACTCCTTGGCGGCGAACGCCCCGAAGAGGTCGAGGCCCGCGAGGACGGTCATCGCGAGCGCGGCGACGACGGGCAGCGGCCAGCTCGCGGGGAGCTTGATGAGGGGCAGCGAGCTGAGCAGGGACATGTCGGCCTCCGGGCGGCCCGGTGGTGGGCCTCGTCAGCAGGAGCGCCGGCGGCGGCCGGTGATACCGCTCAGCCGTACCAGAGGTTGCCGATCCGCTCGGCGAGGCGGTGGCCGTGCGCGCGGGCCGTCTCGAAGGTCCCGAGGCCGCGGCGGGTGTCGAGGGGGTTGGCCCCCATCGCCCAGAGGTCCTTGGCGTCGGGGATGACGAGGTGGGTGCGGCTGCGGGGACGCAGCGCACGCAGCTGGGACTGGGGCAGGTCCTTGACGCTCGGTGCCACCGGGTAGGGGGCGAGGACGAGCACGCGGGCGTGGCCCTCGGCGAGGTCGGCGTTGGCGATCGTCCGCAGGCCGCCGTCGACGTAGCGCCGGCCGTTGATCTCCACGGCCGGGAAGACGCCCGGAACCGCGCAGCTCGCGGCGACGGCGCGCTCGAGCGGGACGCCGCTCGTCCGGTCGAAGACGACCGAGGTGCCGCTGACGGCATCGACGGCCGTCACGTAGAGGCGCTCCTCGGGCCACGGCTTGCCGGCGAGGCCGCTGCCGATGGTGGCGAGCCAGTCCTCCTCGGTGGTGGTCCGCGCCTCGAGGGCCGCTCGGCCGACGAGCGAGCGGCCGAGCCGCGGGTCGAGGGCGAGCTGGGCGCGCATGTAGCGGCGGGCGTCGGTCGCACCGAGGCGCCCGTAGTCGGAGAGGGGCACTCCCTCGCGGATCCGCTCGAACGCGACGCTCTCGTCGGTCCCCAGGCGCAGGTGGGCCGCGACCATGGAGCCCGCCGACGTGCCGATCATCGTGTCGGCGTCGCGGATGTC
>DASSQJ010000014.1:0-4295 GCA_035702545.1 Phycicoccus sp. | reverse complement strand
GTCGAGGGTTCGCAGCGCCCGGGACCGGTCCGCTCGGTCGGCGAGCCGGGCGTCGGGCGGGTAGACGACCTCCTCGAGGCTCAGCCCGTGGGCCGGCATCACTCGCACCCGGGGGTCTCGCTCCCCGGCGGCGAGCACCTGAGCGGGCCACTCGACGCGATGGCGCCCCTCCCCCACCGGCACGACCGCCCCGACGAGCGCCCGGACCATGGAGTGGCAGAAGGCGTCCGCGACGACCGTTGCCTCGAGCACCCCGTCGTCATCGCGCTCCCACCGGTACTGGAGGAGCGTCCGGACGGTCGTGGCCCCCTCGCGCCGCTTGCAGAAGGCCGCGAAGTCGTGGAGCCCGAGCAGCCGTCCGGCGGCGTCGTCCATCGCCGCGACGTCGAGCCGGTCGCGGACGGTGACGGTGTCGTGGCGGCGGAGCGGGTCCAGCCGGGAAGGTGTGTCGCAGATGCGGTAGCGGTACCGGCGGCGCAGGGCGGAGAACCGCGCGTCGAAGCCGGCCGGGGCCGGGGCGGCCCGCCGCACGACGACGTCCTCGGGGACCAGCCCGGCGAGCCTGCGGACCGCGGCCTCCTCCGGCGGGCCGCCGGACCGGCCCGGGAGCGCCGACCAGGCCCCCGCGTCGACGTCCGCGTGGGCGACCTGGCCGCGGGCGTGCACCCCGGCGTCGGTCCGACCGGCAACGGTCAGCCGCACCGGCTCGGGGGACCGCAGGACCGTGGTCAGCGCGTCGGAGAGGACCCCTTCGACGGTGCGGCGTCCGGGCTGGGCCGCCCACCCGGAGAAGGCAGTCCCGTCGTACGCGAGGTCGAGCCGGATCCGCAGCGTCACGCGGCCAGCCTAGGCGGTGACGCCGGGGTCCCGGTCACGACCGAGGGCCCCCTCCCAGCACGGGAGAGGGCCCTCGGTCGAGCGGAAGCCGAGTGGGGCTCAGGCCTCGTCGTCGACCTGCTGCTTCTCGGCACCACCGGCGGGCTCGAAGCCCGCGGCCTCGGCCGCCTCGGCGTCGGCGAACCAGAACTCGGCGTCGGTCTGGTCGTACCACTGCGAGCCCTCGACGTGGTACTTGCCGGAGTTCGCGTTGCCCTTGACGGTGTAGCCCTCGGGGGCCGAGCCGTCGGGGTTCGGCGCGACGGCACCAGCGGGGAGCTCGACCGTGGTCTCCTCCTCCGCAGCAGCCTCCTCGGCGGCCTTGGTCTCGGCGGCGGCCGCCTTGGCGTCCTCCTGGGCGGCCTTGCGCTTCGCGTCGTCCTTGGCCGCACGCTTCGTCGCGGCCTCGGCCTCCTTGACGGTGGCCTTCTTGGCGACCGGCTCGCGGACGAGCTCGATGACGGCCATCGGCGCGTTGTCGCCCTTGCGGGGCCCGACCTTGGTGATCCGGGTGTAGCCGCCGTTGCGCTCGGCCATGTCGGGAGCGATCTCGACGAAGAGCCGGTGGACGACGCCCTTGTCCCGGACGACGGTCATGACCCGGCGCCGCGAGGCGAGGTCACCGCGCTTGGCGAAGGTGACGAGCCGCTCGGCGAGCGGGCGGAGCCGCTTGGCCTTGGCCTCGGTCGTCGTGATCCGGTCGTGCTCGAAGAGCGAGGTCGCGAGGTTCGCGAGGATGAGCCGCTCGTGAGCGGGGCCGCCTCCGAGACGAGGACCCTTGGTGGGGGTGGGCATGGGTGTTCTCCTTGGTTACGTGCCTGGAGGCGTGGTCAGAGCTGCTCGTCCTCGGCGTACGCCGAGTCGTCCTCGCCCTCACCGAAGGTGAAGTCGTCGTAGCGGTCGGCGATGAGGCTGGGGTCGAACCCGGGCGGGCTGTCCTTGAGCGCCAGGTTCATCCCGGCGAGCTTGGCCTTGACCTCGTCGATCGACTTCGCACCGAAGTTGCGGATGTCGAGCAGGTCCGCCTCGCTGCGGCCGACGAGCTCTCCCACGGTGTGGATGCCCTCGCGCTTGAGGCAGTTGTAGGACCGGACGGTGAGGTCGAGGTCCTCGATCGGCAGGGCGAGGTCCGCGGCGAGCGCGGCGTCGGTCGGCGACGGACCCATGTCGATGCCCTCGGCCTCGACGTTGAGCTCGCGGGCCAGGCCGAAGAGCTCGACGAGGGTCTTGCCGGCCGAGGCGAGCGCGTCGCGCGGGGCCATCGAGTTCTTCGTCTCGACGTCGACGACGAGGCGGTCGAAGTCGGTGCGCTGCTCGACGCGGGTGGCCTCGACCTTGTACGTGACGGCGAGGACCGGGCTGTAGATCGAGTCGACCGGGATCCGGCCGATCTCCTGGTCGCCGGACTTGTTCTGCTGGGCCGAGACGTAGCCGCGGCCGCGCTCGACGGTCAGCTCCATCTCGACGGTGCCCTTGTCGTTGAGCGTCGCGATGTGCAGGTCCGGGTTGTGCACCTCGACACCGGCCGGCGGCGCGATGTCGGCAGCGGTGACGGCGCCGGCGCCCTGCTTGCGCAGGTACATCACGACCGGCTCGTCGTGCTCGGAGGACACGACGAGGCTCTTGATGTTGAGGATGATCTCGGTGACGTCCTCCTTGACGCCCGGGATCGTCGAGAACTCGTGGAGCACGCCGTCGATGCGGATGCTCGTCACCGCCGCGCCGGGGATGCTCGAGAGCAGGGTGCGGCGCAGGGAGTTGCCGAGCGTGTAGCCGAAGCCCGGCTCGAGCGGCTCGATGACGAAACGGCTCCGGTTCTCGGAGACGACGTCCTCACTGAGGACGGGACGCTGTGCGATGAGCACGGTGAACCTCTTTCTCGTGCGGCCCGCTATATGACGCGCACGGGGCGCCGGTCTGACCGGCCGTCCCACCACCTCGGTCCGTGGTGGGCCTGCCCGGAGGCCTCGGAGCCCAGTCGGACTCCGAGCCCTCCGGGGGCACACGGGGGCGCAGCCCCCGCATGGTCAGTTCTTGGAGTAGTACTCGACGATGAGCTGCTCGCTGAGCGGCACGTCGATCTGCTCACGGGTGGGCAGCTGGTGGACGAGCACCTGCAGCGTGCCCGGGACGACCTGGAGCCATGCCGGGGTCGGGCGGTCGCCGAAGGTCTCCCGCGCGAGCTGGAACGGGAAGGTGTCGACCGACTGCTTGCGCACGGTGATGATGTCGTACTGCTCGACCCGGTAGCTCGGGACGTCGACGCGCACGCCGTTGACCTCGAAGTGGCCGTGGCTCACGAGCTGGCGCGCGTGGCGACGGGTCCGGGCCAGGCCGGCGCGGTAGACGACGTTGTCGAGCCGGGACTCGAGGATCGTCAGGATGTTCTCGCCGGTCTTGCCGGGGCGGTTGGCCGCCTCCTTGTAGTAGCGGCGGAACTGCTTCTCCATGACGCCGTAGGTGAAGCGGGCCTTCTGCTTCTCCTGCAGCTGGGTGAGGTACTCCTTCTCCTGGATCCGGCGGCGGCCGTGCTGGCCGGGCGGGAACGGGCGGAGGTCGAAGTTCTTGTCACCACCGACGAGGTCGGTCTTGAGGCGACGCGACTTCTTGGTGATGGGACCGGTGTAACGGGCCATGTGTCTCGGTTACCTTTCGCGAAGTCTCTGGTCGCTCAGACGCGGCGGCGCTTGGGCGGGCGGACGCCGTTGTGCGGCTGGGGGGTGACGTCCTGGATCGAGCCGACCTCGAGGCCGGCCGCGGTCAGGGAGCGGATGGCGGTCTCACGACCGGAGCCCGGGCCCTTGACGAAGACGTCCACCTTGCGCATCCCGTGCTCCATGGCACGGCGCGCAGCGGCCTCGGCGGCGGTCTGCGCGGCGAACGGCGTGGACTTGCGGGACCCCTTGAAGCCGACCTGGCCCGCGGAGGCCCAGGAGATGACGGCACCGGTGGGGTCGGTGATCGAGATGATCGTGTTGTTGAACGTGCTCTTGATGTGGGCCTGGCCCACGGCGACGTTCTTCTTCTCCTTGCGGCGCACCTTCTTGGCGCCCGCAGCCTGACGGCCCTTGGGAGGCATGTGTTCTCTTTCCTACGAGGTCTTCGGGTGCGGAGGCAGTGACGCGCGCGGGGCGCAGGTCACTTGCCGGCCTTCTTCTTGCCGGCGACGGTGCGCTTGGGGCCCTTGCGGGTGCGCGCGTTGGTCTTGGTGCGCTGACCGCGCACCGGGAGACCGCGGCGGTGACGAAGGCCCTCGTAGGAGCCGATCTCGACCTTGCGGCGGATGTCAGCGGCGATCTCGCGTCGGAGGTCACCCTCGTGCTTGACGTTCGCCTCGATGTAGTCGCGGAGCTTGACGAGGTCCTCTTCGGCGAGGTCCCGGACCCGGACGTCCGGCGAGACGCCGGTCTCCTTGAGGG
>DASSQJ010000013.1:0-4231 GCA_035702545.1 Phycicoccus sp. | reverse complement strand
GGGCTAACGTCGGATGGGTCCGGCACCGTCACCAGGAGGACCCGATGAGCCTCGACCGACCCGTCGCCCCGAACCCCTACGACCTGTTGCCCCGCGTCGGCTCGTTCACCGTGACGAGCACCGACGTCACCGACGGCGCACCCCTCAAGGACGACCAGGTCGCCGCCAAGGGCAACACCTCCCCGCAGCTGTCGTGGAGCGGTGCACCCGAGGGCACCCAGAGCTACGTCGTCACGTGCTTCGACCCCGACGCGCCGACCCCGTCGGGCTGGTGGCACTGGGTCCTCGTCGACCTCCCGGCCGACGTCACCTCCCTCGACACCGGCGCCGCCGCGGGCGACCTGCCCGGGAAGGCGTTCCACGTCCGCAACGACGGTGGTGGGCGCGGCTTCCTCGGTGCCGCACCCCCGCCGGGCGACATGCCCCACCGGTACTTCTACGTGGTCCACGCCGTGTCCGAGCCGAGCCTCGGCGTCGACGAGGACGCCTCGCCGGCCGTCGTCTCCTTCCGGCTCGCCTTCAGCACGCTGGCGCGGGCGATCATCCACGGGACGTACCAGCACTGAATCCACTCGCGAGGGCGACCTGACGCGACGGAATCCGTGGAGGTGTCGGCCCGAGACCCGCTGTTCCCGCCGTTGGTGCCCACGTATGCTCGCCCCATGCACCAGTACATCGGCGGTGGGCACCGCGGCGGCACGTCCGGCACGTCCTTCGAGGTCCTCGACCCGAGCACGGGCGAGGTCGTCGAGGAGGTCGTCCTCGCGTCCCCGGCCGATGTCGACGCCGCTGTCGACGCGGCGAGCACGGCGTTCGAGGAGTGGTCGCGCGCGACCCCGGCCGAGCGCTCCACGGTCCTCGCGAAGGCGGCCGCCCTCCTCGACGAGCGGGCCGAGGACTTCGCGCGGGTGGAGTCCCGGCAGGCCGGCAAGCCGATCCGGCTCGCGCGCGAGTTCGACGTCCCGGGGACCGTCGACAACACCGCCTTCTTCGGCGCGGCCGCCCGTCGCCTCGACGGGATGGCGAGCGGCGAGTACTCCGCCGACCACACCTCGTCGATCCGGCGCGAGCCGATCGGCGTCGTCGGCTCGATCGCGCCGTGGAACTACCCGCTGCAGATGGCGGCGTGGAAGGTGCTGCCCGCGATCGCGGCCGGGAACACCATCGTCCTCAAGCCCGCGGAGATCACGCCGCTCACCTCGCTGATGTTCGCCGAGGTCTTCACCGAGGCGGGGGCTCCAGCGGGGGTCGTCAACGTCATCACCGGGAGCGGGCCGGTCGCCGGTCAGCACCTCGTCGCGCACCCCGACGTCGCGATGACCTCCTTCACCGGGTCGACGGCCGTCGGCCGCCAGGTCATGGCCACCGCCGCGGCCACCGCGAAGCGGGTCCACCTCGAGCTCGGCGGCAAGGCACCCTTCGTCGTCTTCGACGACGCCGACGTCGAGGCCGCGGTCCACGGTGCGGTCGCGGCATCCCTCATCAACGCCGGGCAGGACTGCACGGCGGCGACCCGGGCGATCGTGCACCGCTCGGTCCACGACGAGTTCGTCCGCGGCGTCGCCGACCTCTTCGCCGAGGTGCGCATCGGCCCGACCGCCGACGACGCGACCGACCTCGGGCCGCTCTCCTCGCGGGCACACCTCGCCAAGGTCTCCGGGATGGTGGACCGCGCCCGCGACTACGCGAAGGTCGTCACCGGTGGACGCTCGCCGTCGGGCGCGCTCGCCCGCGGGTCCTACTACGAGCCCACGCTGGTCACCGACGTCCCGCTCGACTCGGAGCTGTGGCGCGACGAGGTCTTCGGGCCGGTGCTCGTCGTCGTCCCGTTCGACGACGACGACGAGGCGATCCGGCTCGCCAACGACACCGAGTACGGCCTCGCCGCCTCGGCGTGGACGACGAACACCTACCGTGCCGGCCTGGCCACCCGCGAGATCCGCTCCGGCTGCGTGTGGGTCAACGACCACATCCCGATCATCAGCGAGATGCCGCACGGCGGGTACAAGAACAGCGGCTTCGGCAAGGACATGTCGGCGTACTCCTTCGACGAGTACACCAACGTCAAGCACGTCATGCACGACAACACCGCGGCGGCGCACAAGCCGTGGCACCGCACGATCTTCACCCTCCCCGGCTGAGCACCCCTCCCGTGAAAGGCCCGACGATGAGCCAGTTCGACGCCCCTGCCGTCCACCCCGACCCCGAGGCGGGTGCGCGTGTCGCCCGGGAGGATCGGGCGCACGTGTTCCATTCGTGGTCGGCGCAGGGTCAGATCTCGCCGGTGCCGATCGCGGGGGCGTCGGGGAGTCATTTCTGGGACTACGAGGGGCGGCGGTACCTGGACTTCTCCAGCCAGCTGGTGAATGTGAACATCGGGTACCAGCATCCGAAGCTGGTGGCGGCGATCCAGGAGGCGGCGGCGCGGCAGTGCACGATCGCGCCGAGCTTCGCGGACGAGTCCCGTTCGGAGGCGGCGCGGATGATCGCGCAGCGGGCGCCGGGGTCGCTGGAGAAGGTGTTCTTCACCAACGGGGGGGCGGAGGCGACCGAGAACGCGATGCGGATGGCGCGGTTGCACACCGGCCGGCACAAGGTGCTGACGACGTACCGCAGCTACCACGGGGCGACGGCCGGGTCGATCACCGCGACCGGGGACCCGCGGCGGTGGGCCAACGAGCCGGGGGTGCCGGGGATCGTGCACTTCTGGGGGCCGTACCCGTACCGGTCGGCGTTCCACTCCTTCTCGGTGGAGGAGGAGGCCGAGCGGGCGCTGCAGCACCTGCGTGAGGTGATCATGGTGGAGGGGCCGGGCACGATCGCGGCGGTGATGCTGGAGACGGTGGTGGGGACCAACGGGATCCTGGTCCCGCCGCCGGGGTACCTGGCCGGGGTCCGGGAGATCTGTGACGAGCACGGGATCGTGTACATCGCCGATGAGGTGATGGCCGGGTTCGGCCGGTGCGGGGAGTGGTTCGCGGTCGAGCACTGGGGGGTGGTCCCGGACCTGGTCTGCTTCGCCAAGGGGGTGAACTCCGGGTACGTCCCGCTCGGTGGGGTGGTCATCTCCGAGGCGGTCGCGGCGAGCTTCGAGGACCGGGCCTTCCCCGGCGGGCTGACCTACTCGGGGCACCCGCTGGCGTGCGCGTCGGCGGTGGCCTCGATGCGGATCTTCGAGGAGGAGGGGATCCTGGAGAACGTGCGGAAGGTCTCCGACACGGTGATCGCGCCCCGGCTGGCCGAGATCGCCGAGAAGCACCCCAGCGTCGGGGAGGTGCGCGGGCTGGGGTTCTTCTGGGCGCTCGAGCTGGTCCGCGACCGGGAGACCCGCGAGCCGCTGGTGCCGTTCAACGCCACCGGCGCCGCCGCGGCCCCGATGAGCGAGTTCGCCGCCGCGTGCCGGGCCGAGGGGCTCTGGCCGTTCACCCACTTCAACCGCACCCACGTCGTCCCGCCGTGCACCACCACCGCCGAGGAGATGGCCCACGGCCTGGACATCCTCGACCACGCCCTCGACGTCGCCGACCGCCACACGACCGCCTGACCCGCCCGTTCGCTCCCGGCCCAGGTCAGGAGGTCGCCGGCGTCTGCTGCGTGCGGGGCAGGGCCACCCCGCACCCCTCGGCCGCGGCCCGCAGGTCCTGACGCAGCTGCTGGCGCTGGTCGCGGGTCAGCGGACCCCACGGCCGGGTGACGTCGGCGTCCCGGAGGCACTGCTGCTGGGCGTCGGAGAGGCCGTCCCAGAAGGCCCGGGCCTTCGCGAACGGCAGCTCGACGCCGCACGACCTCGCGGCGGCCTCCACTGACCGCCGCAGCGCGGCGCGCTCGGCGTCGTCGAGGGGGCCGACCGGGCGGCGGACGTCGGCATCCCGGAGGCACTGCTGCTGGGCCT
Organism: Phycicoccus sp.; assembly: GCA_035702545.1. Classification (GTDB taxonomy): domain Bacteria; phylum Actinomycetota; class Actinomycetes; order Actinomycetales; family Dermatophilaceae; genus DASSQJ01. The sequence goes on along the minus strand of DASSQJ010000013.1, from coordinate 339 downwards.
CGGTCAGGCCCCGCCACCAGGAGCGGGCCGTCCCCACGGCGACCGGCCCGGGCGCGGTCCCGGACCCGTCGGCGCCGGCCGTCGCGGTGGCGGCCGCGACGGGGTCAGGGGCGGCGGTCGCCGCCGTCGCGACGACGGTGGTCGTCACGACGGCGGCGCCGACGGCGAGGGCGACGAGGGAGGTGCGGAGGACGGGCATGGGGTGCTCCTCGAGTGCTCGGTCGTTGGCTGACGCGACCACGCTGGAGGCGGCGGCTCGAGACCTCCCCGCGACCACCTCGCGGTTCGCTGGAGATTCCCGCCCGGTCCATCCGGCCCGACCCGCCGGCTCCGGGCCGG
>DASSQJ010000012.1:0-5609 GCA_035702545.1 Phycicoccus sp. | reverse complement strand
GGGCCTGCACCGCGAGGTCGGGGTCGAGGTCGGGGGCCGGCGCGAGGACCTCCGTGCAGATGCCCTCGGTCTGGACCGTCTCGACGACCGGCCAGGCGGCGGCCTGACCGGACGGGCTGCGGGCCAGCAGGGCGGCGAGCTCGCGGCGGAACGGCACCTCCTCCTCGAGGAGCAGCCCCGTCCCGGCCCGCTCGGCGCGCTCGACCCAGTCTCTGAGCTCCTCGGCGGAGCCGACGACACGCACGCCCTTGCCGTCGTAGCCGCCGCGCGGCGTCTTCGCGACGACCGGCCAGCCGACCTCCGTCCCGAAGGCCTCGACGTCGGCGACGGTGTCCGCCCGGGCCCACCGGGGGCACGGCACGCCGAGCTCGGTGAGCCGCTCCCGCATCGCGAGCTTGTCCTGGGCGAAGCGCAGCGCCTCGGGGCGGGGGTGGAGGACGGCGCCGTCGGCGACGAGCTCGGCGAGGACGTCCGGGGGGACGTGCTCGTGGTCGAAGGTCACGACGTCGCACGCGGCCGCGAAGCGCCGGACCGTCTCGGCGTCGGTGTGCGCCCCCACCGGGGCGGACGGGATGACGAGCGCCGCGCTGGCGTCCTCGGCCTCGGCGAGCACGCTGAGGGTCAGCCCGAGCTCGGCCGCCGGGCCCGCGCACATCCGCGCCAGCTGGCCGCCCCCGATGACCCCGACGACGGGGAACCCCCCGGGCGCGCGACGAGGACGGCTCATCGCGGTCTCCGCGGCCCCGGCGCGGGGTAGCGCAGGTAGGCGAGCCGGGCGGCCTCCTCGCGGCCGTGTCGCACCGCGTCGAGGATCGCCCCGAGCGTGACGACGAGGAAGGCGATGGTCATCAACGCAGAGGCGAGGATGGCCGTCGGGAAGCGGGCCACGAGGCCGGTGTCGAGGTACTCCACCACCACCGGGATGCCGAGCACGAGCGAGACGACCGCGAGCACCGCGGCGACGAGCCCGAAGAAGAGGACGGGTCGCTCGTGCCGGGTCACCTTCAGGATCCACCGGAGGATCCGCCAGCCGTCCCGGTAGGTGCGCAGCTTGCTCTCGCTGCCCTCCGGCCGGTCCTTGAACCCGACCGGGACCTCGGCCGACGGGACACGCAGGTGGAGCGAGTGGATCGTCATCTCCGTCTCGATCTCGAACTCCCTGGACACCGCCGGGAAGGACTTGACGTAGCGGCGCGAGAGGGCCCGGTAGCCCGAGAGCATGTCGCTGAGCTCGGGCCCGAAGAGGGCGCCGACCACTCCGCTCAGCAGCTTGTTGCCCGCGGCGTGCCCGGGACGGTACGCCGTGTCGGTCGACTGCGTCCGGACACCGAGCACGTGGTCGAGGTTGTTCTCGAGGAGGGTTCGGACGAGCTCGGGTGCGGCCGCCGCGTCGTAGGTGTCGTCGCCGTCGATCATCACGTAGACGTCGGCGTCGACGTCGGCGAAGGCGCGGCGGATGACGTTGCCCTTGCCCTTGCGCGGCTCGCGCCGGACCACCGCTCCCGCCGCGAGGGCGACGTCGACCGTGCGGTCCGTCGACGCGTTGTCGTAGACGTAGACGGTGGCGTCGGGGAGCGCTGCCCGCAGGTCCGCCACGACCGTCCCGACGGCGGCCTCCTCGTTGTGGCAGGGCACGATGACCGCCACCTCCGGCGCCCCCCGATCGGTGTCTCCCATCTCATCCCTTCCGGACGTGGCGCCCGGACCCCTCGTGGTCCTGCCGGGCCTGACGGGTGAGGGTACCGCGGCCGGCCCTCACCGCCGACCCGGGTACACTCCCCGGCGTTCACGGCACGCCACCCAGGGGGACACCTATGGAGCCCGACGCGGGCCACGCCACGAGCGAGGCGGCCGACGACCGCCCCGCCGCCGCATCCCGCACACGGACCGTCCGGGCGGCCCTGACGAGCGCGCTGCTGGCCATGGCGGTGGCGGCCGGCGCCACCGCACTCCGTGGTCGCTACCCGTTCGGCGCCGAGTCACGCAACACCAACGACCTCGCCCAGCAGTTCATCCCGATGTACGCGTACGCGCGCGACGTCGTCACTGGTCAGGCGCACGGGAACCTCGTCTTCAGCTGGCAGAGCGGCTTCGGGACGCCGTTCCTCGGCGACGCCCTCGCCTACGTCGGGACGGTCTTCCCGTGGATCGCGGTGCTGCTCCCCCGGAACCTGATCGACCTCAGCCTGTTTCTCGTCTACCTCGCCTGCATCGGCACGGCTGCGGCGCTGATGACGGTGCTCCTGCGGCGACTGCGCCCGACCGGCCCCGTGTGGTTGGCCGTGCTCGCCGGCGCGGCGTACGGCGCCAGCGCGTGGCCGATCGAGACGGGCTACATGACCACCTGGCTCAACGGTGTCGTCGCGTTCCCCGCCCTCTGCCTCGTGGCCGACGTGGTCGCCAGCAGGTGGTCACTCCGGTCCGTCCTCATCGCGCCATGGGTCGTCGCCCTCCTGTGGACGATGCACTTCTACACCGTCTACATGGCGACGATCGGTGCCGCCGTCTTCGTCCTGGCCCGGGCCCTGGCCGCGACGACTCGCCCGGTGCGCGACCGGGTGGTCGGGGTGGTGCGGGCCGGGCTCGTCGTGGCGACGGGGATCGCGCTGGCCGCACCGCTCCTCGTCCCGGTCCAGCGGCTGGTGAGCGGCGCGACCCCCAGCGCACCCGCGGTGTTCGACCCGGCATCCGGGCGGGTGTTCCTGACCCGCCTCCTCCCCGCCACGGCCGGCGTGGCGGCCACCCCCGCGCTCGGCGTCGGCCTCCTGCTCCTCGTCCTGGCGCTGGCCGCGCCGTTCAACGCGAGGATGCCGCGCCCCGAACGCCTCGTCTGGCCCGCAACGGTGCTCCTCGTCCTCGTGTCGATGCAGGTCCCGGTGACCCACCTGGTGTGGCACGCCTTCGACACCCCGAACGGCAACCCCTACCGGCAGGCCTTCGTCGCCGGCGGGTTCATCGTCATCCTCGGCTGGCTGTCGGGGTCCGTGCGGCCGAGAGCGGTCGCCGTCGGTGCCGGAGCCGGCCTCGTCGGCCTGGTGCTCGTCCTGACCCTCGGGACCCCTGACCGCAGCACACTGACCACCCCCGTCACCGTCGTCGGGGTCCTGGTGCTGACCCTCGGGCTCCTCGCGTCGTCGCGGTCCGGAGGTCGGCGGGCGACCACGGCGATCGTCCTCGTCCTCGGCCTGGCCACCCTGGCCGAGCTGACCATCTCGGCCGTCGTGATCGACGCCCGGCGCTCCGAGGTGCTCCACGCCGGGGCGGTCTGGGGCCCCCTCCACGACCGTGCCCGTGCTCTCGTCGCGTCGGCCGACGAGTGGCCCACCGCGCGGACGGACCCGGGGACGACCACGACGGTCAACGACCCGATGCTCATCGGGGGCGAGGGGAGCGAGTACTACTCGAGCACCATCCAGAACGACCTCACCGAGACCCTCGCCGACCTCGGGTGGGGCTACAGCTCCTACGGCCGCGCCCTCGTGGACCCGGCCGACCCGGTGACCGACGCGATCTTCACGGTGCGCAGCCGCCTCGAACCGGTGGCGCCGTTCGCGACCAACGCCACGCTCGCCCGGCGGACCCCGGACGAGCTGGAGCTCCTGACCCGGCCCGACGTCGCCCCCCTGGTCACCGTGGGGAACAGCACCGCGGGGGGCGCGTCCACCGTCTGGGAGCGGCGCGGCGTGCTGCTCGGGGGGCGGCTCTACGAGGTTCCGGACGCGACGCTCGACGTGCCGGCCGGCGTGTCCCGCGCCCCGAAGCCGGACGGCTCGACGGTCCTCACCGCTGCGAGCCCCGGCGCCGTCGCCCACCTCCGGGCGACGTGCACCCCCGGAAGTCGCGTCTACCTCAGCTCGCCGGCACTGGTCGGCGAGTACGAGGTGGACGGCCGCTGGCTCGTCGCGCTGCGCCCGAACGCCACCCGTCCGGGCGTCTACACCGCCCTGCCGGTGCGGTCCGCCGGCACCAGCGAGGGCGGTGCCGTGGACGTCCCCCTGCGCATGACCACCCGAGTGATGCGGGTCGGGGCGGCGCCGCTGGCGTGCCTCCCCCCCGGCGCGCTCGAGTCGGCCGTCGCGGCCCAGGACGCGCGGGCCGCCACCGACATCTCGGTGGACTCGCAGTCGATCTCGTTCACGGTCCCCCAGGGTCCGCCGGGTCGCACCGCGGTCGTCGCCGTCCCCCGACTGGCGGGCTGGACCTGCTCGGGAGCCGTGCGGTCCGAGACCCCCGGTGACCTCGAGGGGCTGCTCGCCGTCGCCGTGTCGGATGGTGGCCGGGTCACCTGCTCCTACACCCCTCCGGGGTCGAGGCTGGGCCTGGCACTCGGAGGACTGGCCCTCCTCCTGTGGGCCGGTCTGGTCCTCGGGGCCCGTCGGTGGGGACGCGCGACGGCGGCCACCGCCGGTCCGTCGGGACCGGGCGTCGCGGCCCCCGGCGTCGAGTAGGCTCGCCGGGTGTCCGGGACCACCGAGAACGTCGGCCTGCTCGACCGGCTGCGGAGCGGCATCGACGTCCTCTACCGCGAGATGATCAAGTTCGGCGTCATCGGCGCGGTCGCCTTCGTCATCGACATCGGCCTGGCGAACATCCTCTGGCACACCGTCCTCGAGGACCGGGTGACGACGGCCAAGATCATCTCCGGCGCGGTGGCGACCTTGTTCGCCTGGGTGGGCAACCGGCAGTGGACGTTCAGGCACCGGGTGAGCCGTCAGGTGCACCACGAGGTCGGCCTGTTCTTCGCCGTCAACCTCGTCGCCCTCGCCATCTCCGCGGTCGTGCTGGCCTTCTCGCACTACGCGCTCGACTTCACCTCCACGCTCGCCGACAACATCGCGACGATCATCGGCATCGGCCTCGGGACCCTGTTCCGGTTCTGGGCCTACCGGCGGGTCGTCTTCTCCGGCGAGCCGCTCTGAGCGGGCGGCGCCCGGTACGCCTCAGACCGCGCTCGCCGAGAGGAAGAGGGCGAACACCGCCGGCCGGGCGCTGACGAGCTCGAGCCGCCCGCCGGCCGCCTCGGCGAGGTCGCGGGCCAGCGACAGGCCCAGGCCGGTCCCCGACGAGGACACCGAGCGCTCGAAGACGTGCGGCGCGATGGTGGCAGGCACACCCTCGCCCCCGTCGGTGACCTCGATGACGACCGACGGCCCGGAGCGGCGCGCGGAGATCTCCACGGTGCCGCGGCCGTGCGCGAGCGAGTTCTCGAGGAGCGTCGTGAGGATCTGGGCGAGCGCCACCGGCGTGGCCCGCACCCCCAGCCCGCGCTCCCCGCTGACGTGGATGCTCCGGCGGGCCGCCGCGAACGCCGGCTGCCACTCCCGCTGGAGCGAGGCGAGCACCGAGTCGAGCGACACCGCGGGGCTCGCGCCGACGCCACTGCGGGTGCGGCTCATCAGGTCGTCGACGACCCGGCTCAGCCGCTCGACCTGCCCGATGGCGATGTTGGCCTCCTCCTCGACCACGCCGAGGTCGTCGGTGCTGGCGATCTCCTCCAGGCGCATCAGCAGCGCGGTGAGCGGGGTGCGCAGCTGGTGTGACGCGTCGGCGGCGAAGTCGCGCTCCGACGCCAGGCGCTTGGCACCCTGCTGGGCTCCGCGGGCCAGGGC
>DASSQJ010000011.1:0-4966 GCA_035702545.1 Phycicoccus sp. | reverse complement strand
AGGGCGGCCTCGATGCCCTCCCGTCCGAGGGCCCTCCGCCGGTCGAGCTCCCCGTTGCGCCACAGCGCGAGCCACCCGGCGTGCGCCGCCCAGGCCAGCAGGCTCGGGTCCCCGAGGCGCCGGGCGATCGCCATCCCCTCGTCGACGAGGGCAAGCACCTCGGGCTCGGACCCGGAGCGGTAGTAGAGCTGCACGGCGAGCGCGAGCATGAGCACGCACCGGTCCGCGGAGTCGTGCGGCCCCACGCGGTGCAGCGACGCCCGGAGGTCGTCGACGAGGTCCTCGTCCACCTCCATGTGCTCCTGCGGAAGCCAGACCGAGTGCCGGCTCAGCTCGGCGGCGGCGCGGGCGACCCGGGCCGGGTCGTCGTCGGTCCGGGCGAGCGCCACGGCCTCCACCACCGCCTCCACCACCCGGCGCCACCGACCCGCCCAGGCCGCGGCCTCGGTGAACGAGAGCAGCAGGTCGTAGCGCTCCTCGCGGGTGGCGGCCGGGTCGAGGGCGTGGGCGTCGAGCGCCGCCCGGTAGAGGTCGGCCGCCTCGACGTTCGCGAAGTCGCGACGGGCCTCGTGCGCGGCGGCCGCCGCGGCCCGCCAGGCGTGCGCGGCGTGCACCGGCCCGGCTGCCAGCCAGTGGTGGGCGAGGTCGAAGGCCCGCTCCTTGGGCGCCATCGCACCGAGCGGGAGGGACTCGAGGGCGTGCGCCACGCGCGCGTGCACCCGGGCGACCCGGCCGGGGCCGGCGGCCGAGAGCACCGCGTCGCGGGTCAGCGCGTGCTCGAAGACGAGGCGCCCGTCGTCGCGCTGGTGGACGATGCCGATCTCGTGGGCCGGTTCGAGCCGGTCGGTGACCACGTCGGGGGCCCAGCCGCCGACGTGCGCGAGGAGCAGGGGCGAGTGCTCCCGGCCGAGCGCGGCCGAGACGAGGAGCACCTCGCGGGTCTCCTCCGGCAGGTCGTCGAGGCGCCGGGTGACGACGGTCTGCACCGACTCGGGCACCTCGCCACGCCAGGCCCCGCCGGCCCCGCCGGGCGTGGCGACCGTGGCGGCCGCGGCCAGGCGGGCGAGCTCGACGAGGAAGAACGGGTTGCCGCCCGTCCGCGCGCGCCAGTCGTCGACCCTTCCCGGGTCGGCGTCCTCTCCGGACACGGAGCTCACCAGCGCACGGGCGTCGGCGGCGGCGAGCCCCCCGAGCTCGACGGTTCGCGCGCCGTGCCGGACGAGCGCGACACCGAGGTCGGCGAGGTCCCCGGCGGGTTGGGGCCTGGAGCGTCGGGTCACCAGCAGCGCGACCGGGTCCCCCGGGACGAGCGTCGAGACGAGGTGCGCCAGGGCGCGCAGGGTCCGCGTGTCGGCCCAGTGGAGGTCCTCGACGACGAGGAGCACGGGTGAGACGGCAGCCCGCGCGCGCACCGCCCGGGCCAGGGCGTCCTGCACGGCGAACGCGCGGTCGGGCCCGATCTCGTCGGCACCGTTGGCGGCGGCCAGCTCGGCCGGTGGTTCGACGCCGAGCTGGTCGAGGAGCGCGTACCAGGGCCACAACGGCGGCGCCCCGTCGTCCTGCGAGCACCGGCCCACGGCGGTGGCGGCACCCCGGGCCGCGGCACCGGACACGGCGTCCTCGACGAGCCGGGTCTTCCCGGTGCCCGGGTCCCCGACGACGAGGACGGCACCCGGCATCCCTGACACCGCGGCGCCGACCACCTCGGCGACGACCGCGCGCTCGGCGTCGCGGCCCACCATCGCCCAGCTGGGTGCCGACCCACCGTGTGCGGGTGCCCCGGAGCCCGGCGATCTCGTGGGAGAGGCTGTGCCCGAGGCGGGTTCAAGCACCGGGGTGGGTTGCGCCGCGGCCCAGGAGGCCGCCGCCCCCGGGCGGAGCCAGCGGCCCAGGGTGGGCGACTGCCGCAGCACGGCCTCCTCGAGCGCCCGGACCTCGGGACCCGGGTCGAGGCCCAGCTCGTCGGCGAGCAGCTCGCGGTAGCCGCGGAGGACGTCGAGCGCCTCGACCTGGCGACCGGTCCGGACGAGGGCGAGCGCCTGCAGGGACCGGGTGCGCTCGCGCAGCGGGTGCCGGCCGGCCGCCTGCTCGGTCGCCGCGAGGACGGCGGCGTGCTCCCCGAGGGCGAGCAGGCCGAGGGCGGTGTCCTCCTCGGCGGTGGAGCGGAGCTCGTCGAGCGCCGCCCGATGGGCGAGGACGTCCGGGTGGTCGCCGAGGTCGGCGTAGGCGGTCCCGCGCCACGTGCGCAGCGCCTCCTCGAGCGCCTCGACGTGGTCGGCCACCTCCTCGCGCGACGGCCACGAGGCGTCCGGTCCGGTCGTCAGCTGCGACCACAGCGGGGCGAGCGCGCCGTGCGGCGCCCGGACCTCGTCGGCGAACGCGACGGCGTCGACGTCGGCCGGCGGGACGTCGAGCCGGTACCCCGCCTCGGTCGTCACGAGGACGGTCGGGCGGGCCCGGGGCGCCAGGTCCGGCTCGAGGGCGCGTCGCAGCTGGCTGATGTACGCGTGGAGGGTCCCGTGGGCCCCGGCCGGCGGGGCTTCGCCCCAGACGAGGTCGACGAGCCGGTCGGGGGTGACCGTCCGCCCGGGGGCGAGGGCGAGCGCGGCGAGGATGCTCCGCGGCTTGCGCGCCGGGAGGGGCACCGGGCCGTCGGAGCCCTCGATGCCCGTGCTCCCCAGGACCCGGACCCTCACGAGCGCCCACCCTAGCCAGCGACCACGCGCCGGCTCAGGTGGTTTCTGCCGAGTCAGGGCCGCTGGGGAGCAGACCGCGCGGGTGCTCCTGAGCCCTGCGGGTCAGCGGGTCAGCGGAGGGCGGCGTACGCCACGGCGATGGCGGTCCCGACGCGCGCGTTGTGCCGCACGAGCGCGAGGTTGGTCCGCAGCGAGCGCCCGTCGGAGAGCTCGACGAGCCGGCCGAGAAGGTACGGGGTGATGTCCTTGCCGGTGATCCGGAGCTCGCGGGAGTCGGCGAGGGCCCGCTCGATGACGCCGTCGATGTCCTCGCGGGCCATCTCGTCCTCCGCGGGGACCGGGTTCGCGAACGAGATGCCGGTCCCCATCCCGAGGTCGAACGAGGCCCGCATGAGGGCGGCGGCCTGCTCCGGGGTGTCGACCCGCATGGGCACCGAGAGGCCGCTCGAGCGCGAGAAGAAAGACGGGAACTCGTCGGTGCCGTACCCGACGACGGGCACGCCGAGGGTCTCGAGGACCTCGAGGGTGCGGCCGATGTCGAGGATCGACTTGACCCCGGCGGAGACCACGGCCACCTCGGTGCGGGAGAGCTCGGTGAGGTCGGCAGAGACGTCCATGCTCGACTCGGCGCCCTGGTGGACGCCGCCGAGGCCGCCCGTCACGAAGAGGCGGATGCCGGCGAGCGCGGCGATCCGCATCGTGCTCGCCACGGTCGTCGCACCGTGCACACCGGTCGCGACGACGTGCGGGAGGTCTCGGACGCTCACCTTGCGGATGCCGTCGTCGGCACCGAACATCTCGAGCTGCTCGTCGGAGAGGCCCACCGTCGGCCGCCCGTCGAGGATCGCGATGGTGGCGGGCACCGCGCCGCCGTCGCGGACGATCTGCTCGACCTCGCGGGCCATCGCGACGTTCTGCGGGTAGGGCATGCCGTGGCTGATGATCGTGGACTCGAGCGCGACGACCGGGCGGCCGTCGGCGAGGGCCTCGCGGACCTCCGGGGCCAGGCTGAGCATCGGGTGGGGGGTGGTGGTCATGCGGGGTACTCCTCGGTGGGCGGCTGGTCGGGGGTCAGGTGGGCCGCGACGAGGGCGGCGGTGAGGTCGGTGCGGACGGTCTCGGAGGATGCGCAGGTGAGGGCGGCGAGGACCTGGCCGAACCGGGCGGCCTCGACGACGTCGGACCCGGTGAGCAGGGCGTGGACGTAGCCGGCGGTCATCGCGTCCCCGGCGCCCGTGACATCCTCGACCGTGGTGTGGGGAGCGCCGACGAGGACGACGCGGCGGGCGGCCGGGTCGCCCGGCGCGCCGGCGACGGACAGCAGGCTGCCGCGGGTGCCGCGGCGGACCCAGACGTGCTCGACGCCGCGCTCGTGGAGGGTGGCGGCGGCCGCGACGATCGCGTCGACGTCGCCCCCGACCGGGGACCCGACCAGCGCGGCGAGCTCGTCGACGTTCGGGGTCACGGTGTGGACGGGAACGGTGCCGTCGAGGACGTGCGCGGCGGCTCCGGCCTTGGCGACGGAGACGGGGTCCAGGACGGCGAGGACCCCGGCGTCGGCGGCCGCGCCGAGCAGCCAGCGGATGACCCCGGCGTCGAGGTTGGCGTCGACGACGAGGGCGTCCGCCCCGGTGAGCAGGGACGGGACCGCCGCGAGGTCGGTGACGGCCAGCTCGTCGGTCGCGCGCATGTCGGCGACGGCGACGAGGAGGTCTCCGCCGTCGTCGAGGACGGCGACGTAGGTCCCGGTCGGGTGGCGGGAGGTGACGACGTGGCGGCACTCGACCCCGGCCGATTCCGTGCGGTCGAGCACGGCTCGGCCGGCAGGGTCGTCGCCGACCGCGGCGAGGAGGACCGTCGGGCTCCCGAGGCGGGCCAGGTTCTCGGCAATGTTGCGTCCGACGCCGCCGGCAGTCGAACCGGAGGTGCCCGGGTTGCTCGTCCCGAGGACCGGTCGGTCCGCAGTCCGCACCTTGGAGTCGAGGACGGCCCCGCCGACGACGAGGACCGAGTCGGCCTCGGGCCGGACGAGGTAGCCGCGGCCGAGGAGGATCCCCTTGCGGGTGAGGTTGCTCAGGTGGACCGAGATCGCGGCCCGGGTGGACCCGAGGCGCTCGGCGAGGGCGCTCGCGTCGAGGAGCGGGTCGGCACGCAGCAGGGCGACGATCTCTCGCTCCCGGGACGTCATCCTCACATTGCAAACTATAAGCACACTTGCACTTGCAAGGCAAGTCGCCCGGGTTCGGGTTGCGCGCTCCCGCGTCCTCTCT
>DASSQJ010000010.1:0-2606 GCA_035702545.1 Phycicoccus sp. | reverse complement strand
GAATCTAGGGTCATACGCATGCAAACATCATCAAATGACATCAAACGGATGTTCAGCGCTGCGGCGTTGGCGGGGTTGGTGCCGGCCGGAGCAGCCGCGACGGCCCTCTGGCTGGCCGCCGTGGCAGTGGACTGCGCGAGGGCGTGGGCGTCCGGCGTGCCGCTCTCCGCCGCAGCGGCGCTCACCGGGGTCGCCGCGTGCGTGGCCGCGGCCGGGCTGGCCTGGCTCGTCCTCGGCGCGGTCCTCGAGGTGCTCGCGCGGCTTCCCGGCGCGGTGGGGCGGGCGGCAGCGGCGCTGTCGGCCGCGGTGAGCCCCCGCGTCGTCCGGCGGGGCGCCGCGGTGCTCCTCGGGGTGGGCATGGGCGCGGGGGCATCCGTCGGCCCCGCGGCGGCAGTGCCGGACCGGGCCCCCGTCGTCGCGTCCCTCGGCGTCCTCTCGGCGACGGCGACACCGCAGCCTCCCGACCCGGCGTGGGCGCCGCTCCCGGACCCCGGCTGGGTGCCGGAGGCCCCACGCGTGCGCCCCCAGCCCGACGTGGCGGCCGTCAGCACCCTGGGTCGCCGGACCGCCGCCGCCGAGAGCGCGGAGGTCGTCGTGCGGCGCGGTGACTCGCTGTGGACCATCGCCGCCCGGCACCTCGGCCCGGGCGCCGCTGACGGCGAGGTCGCCGTCGAGTGGCCGCGGTGGTACGCCGCCAACCGCGCCGTCATCGGCGAGGACCCCGACCTGCTCCTCCCCGGTCAGGTGCTCCGAGTGCCCGGGCCCGAGGAGCCTCGATGAGCACCGGGTCGCTGCACGTCGCACCCCCCGTGCGTCGGATGCCGCCGCCGCTGCCGCTCGACGAGGCGGTCCGGCGGGGGCGGGAGGCGCGAGCCGCCCTCGACCGGCGGCCCCGCTACATCCAGGACGCCCTCGCCGTCGACTTCGCGTGCGCCTCCGACGAGCAGCTGTTCGGCCCGCAACGGACCAGCCGGGGTGACCTGCCCGACCCGTCCGACTGGGCGGCGCGGCTGGCCCGCTCGCTCCTCGAGGTGATGACCGGGGTGCGACCGGCCCCGCAGGTCGTCCGGTGGACGACCCCGGAGGTCTACGCGGTGGTCGCCCGCCGGGGTGCCCTCGTCGCGCGCCGGGCGGCCGAGGGGCGGGTGCCGCGGACCCGGCATCCGCTCGTCGTCCAGCGGGTCCGGGTCTGCGAGCCGGCCGACGGGGTCGCCGAGGCGGCGGTCGTCGTGCGGCACGGGCCCCGGGTGCGGGCGGTGGCGGTCCGCCTCGTCGGCCAGGACGGGAAGTGGCGGGTCAGCGCCCTGCAGGTGGGGTGAGCGGGGCGTGCTCGTGGTGGTTGCCGGTGGGGCGGGGCATCCAGTCGTAGACGACCGAGGTCCACAGGACGACGTCCTGCACCGAGCGGCGTTCCGGGCTGACGACGCACCAGAAGAGCCCGATGGGGAAGAAGACGCAGAAGGCGGCCCGAGCGAGCGAGCGGAGCGGCCCGAGCCGGCGGCCGCGCCGGCCGACGATCCGCACGCCCATGACGTGCCCGCCGTAGCTGCGCCCGGCCAACCACCAGGCGAGCCAGAGGTAGACGGTGGCGAGCGCCATCCCGGCGGTGAGCGCGAAGAGGAAGGAGACCTCGGGGAAGCGGAAGGCCCTTGGGTCGAGGAGGAAGATCAGGCTGGCCCAGCCGACGTAGCCCAGGGCGAGGCCGAGCAGGACGACGAGCGCGTCGATGGTGTTGGCGACGACGCGGGTGACGACGCCGGCGGGTGAGCCCTGGTAGGGCCGGGCCTCGCGCGGGACCGGGGAGATGTCGGGGGTGCTCACTGCGGCACCACGCCGGCGGGCGGGAGGGGCCCGGGCGGCGGCACGGTGGGTGGTGGCGGGACGGCGGGGGGCTGGCGCCGGCGGCGGCGGAACAGCGCCCGGTCGACGGCCCGGGAGATGGCGTCGTCGGCGGAGATGCCGGTCATCCGGACGCCGCGGACGGTCTCGGAGGCCATCGAGCCGGTGGAGTCGCGGATGATCGCGGGCAGGTCGATCTCGTCGAGCACCTCGCCGACGATGGAGACGAGGTCGACCCGGTCGATGACGGCGTCGATGTCGACCCGCGCGACGACGGCGTCGACGTCGAGGCGGGTGGCGATCTCGTTGAGGTCGATCCGGTCGATGACGGCGTCGATGTCGACCCCGGCGACGATCGCGTCGATGTCGACCCGCTCGATGATCGCGTCGATGGCGACCCGGCGGACGACGGCGTCGAGGTCGACCCGTGCGACGGCCCCGTCGAGGTCGACGAGGGCGACGGCGGCGTCCAGGTCGACCCTGGCGACCGCGGCGTCGAGGTCGACGCGGGCGACGGCGGCGTCGAGGTCGACGGTGGCGACGAGGGCGTCGAGGTCGACGTGCTGGGCGACGACGCTGGTGAGGTCGAGGCGGTCCACGAGGGCCTCGACGATGGCCGGGGTCCAGTCGTCGAGGAGCTGCGCGACCCGTCGGACGAGGAGGGCGCGCTCGGCGGCGCCGGCGCGTGCGGCGGAGGCGACGACCGAGGCCGGGTGCAAGCGGGTGGGGAGCAGCGGCGGGCGCCAGAGGACGCGGGCGACGGGCGC
>DASSQJ010000009.1:0-3591 GCA_035702545.1 Phycicoccus sp. | reverse complement strand
CGCCGAGACCTGCGGGGACGATGCCGACCCCTGCGGGGACGGTGGCGCCTGGTCGAGGCTGTCGTGCGCGACGAAGTAGCTCGGCCGGCCCTGGAGCGCGACGTAGGTGCGACCGACGTACTCGCCGAGGATGCCGAGGGCGAGCAGCTGCACCGCGCCGACCGCGGCGACGATGACGACCGTCGAGGTCCAACCGGGAAGGGTGCGGCCGAGCAGCATCGCGACGAGCGCGTAGACGAGGACGCCGACCGCGGCGACGCCACCGACGAGACCGAGCCACGTGGCGAAGCGCAGCGGTGCGATGGAGAAGCCGGTGACGCTGTCGACGGAGAGCCGGATCATCTTCGCGAGCGGGTACTTGGACTCACCGGCAGCGCGCGGGGCGCGTCGGTAGCCGACCGAGGCGCTGGGGAAGCCGAGCGCCGGGACGACGAAGCGCAGCACCCGGTTGTGGTCGGGGAGGGCGTTGACGGCGTCGACGGTGGCCCGGGACATCATCCGGAAGTCCCCGGCGTCGACGTGCGCGTCGAGGTCGGAGACCGCGCGGATCGAGCGGTAGAACAGCCGGGCCGTCGTCCGCTTGAACCGGGTGTCGGAGGAGCGGTCCTCCCGCACGCCGTAGACGACGTCGACGTGCTGGCCGCGGGCGACCGCGAGCATCTCGCCGATGACCTCGGGCGGGTCCTGGAGGTCGGCGTCGATGGTGACGACGAAGTCGCCGCGGGCCCGGGCCAGGCCGGCCGAGATCGCGGCCTGGTGGCCCGAGTTCGCCCGCAGTCGCACGACGCGCAGCTCGGGCCACTCGCGGCGCAGCCGCTGGAGGAGGACCGGGGTCGCGTCGCTCGAGCCGTCGTCGACGCAGAGCACCTCGTAACGGACCCCCCACCCCTCGGCGACCGGCCGCAGCCGCTCGACGAACAGCGGGAGGACCTCCTGCTCGTTGTACATCGGGACGACGACCGTGAGGTCGACGGGCGCGGCGGGCATACCGACAAGGGTAGGTCGCCGGCTGTGCTCGTGCCCCCGGGTTGGCTGTCCTGCCGCTGTGCGTGTCGCCCGCGAACGGCTGAGGGCCCCCGAGGATGAGATCGGGGGCCCTCAGACCGGCGGACGAGCCGCCGGCGGGTTGAGCCGGTCGGTCCCTGCGGTGTGCACCGCGAGGGCTCTGCCACGCGACGGTGGCGCCGCCCCGTTGCCCGGGACGGACTTCGACTCCGGCCGTCGGCCGCGGCACCCGCGCCGTCGCGCGCGGCGTGGGAGCCGGGACTCCCACGGCCCCGACCGGGCAGGGCCGGAGGGGGACGACGTACCGTTATCCGTACGACCCGCCCCCGTGGGACCCGACCCGGGTGGACCGTCTCCGGTGGGGGCGTGGGCAATGTTCTATGCCCGTGCCGACCCACCGCGCAAGCGGTTCGGAGCGACAAATCGGCGGGTCTCGCGGCTCGGCGTGTCGTCCACAAGCCGCGAGCGCGGACGCGCCGCCGTGCACAGCCCTGTGGACGAAATCCGTGGACGACGGGACGCTAGGCTGTCCCGCATGATGACGACCGCCGCCGTCCTCGCGGCCGAGGGCGCCGCCCAGTCCGACAGCCCGATCCCGCCCTGGCTCGTCGGGGTGATCGCGCTCCTCGCGTTCGCCTTCCTCCTCGGCGTCACGTGGTCGTTCCGGGGGACGCACAACAAGTACGCGCGCCCGACGGGCCACGCCGAGCCCCCGCCCAGCGACGCACCGCACTGGCCCGAGCACCCGGGGCACCACTGAGCGAGTCCCGCGTGCGGCTCGGCGTGATGGGCGGGACGTTCGACCCGATCCACCACGGCCACCTCGTCGCCGCGTCCGAGGTCCAGTCGCTGCTCGGGCTCGACGAGGTCGTCTTCGTCCCCACCGGGCAGCCGTGGCAGAAGGAGGTCCGTGAGGTCTCGCCGGCCGAGCACCGGTACCTCATGACGGTCATCGCGACCGCCTCCAACCCTCGCTTCACCGTCTCCCGCGTCGACATCGACCGTCCGGGCCTGACGTACACCGTCGACACCCTGCGAGACCTGCACGCCCAGCGCCCCGACGCCGAGCTCTACTTCATCACCGGCGCCGACGCGCTCGCCCAGATCCTGTCGTGGAAGGACGCCGAGGAGCTCTGGCAGCTCGCCCACTTCGTCGGCGTCACCCGCCCGGGGTACGTCCTCAGCGAGCTCGGCCTCCCCGAGGACGGGGTCACCCTGCAGGAGGTGCCGGCCATGGCCATCAGCTCCACCGACTGCCGTGAACGGGTCCAGGCCGGGGAGCCGGTCTGGTACCTCGTTCCCGACGGCGTCGTCCAGTACATCTCCAAGTACCACCTCTACCGAGGAGCACCGTGACCGCCACCGACCGCTCGCTCGAGCTCGCCCGCGCCGCCGCCCGGGCCGCCGCCGACAAGCTGGCGACGACCATCACCGGTATCGACGTCTCCGAGCAGCTCGCCCTCACCGACGTCTTCGTCATCGTGTCGGCGGAGTCGGAGCGACAGGTCGGCTCCATCGTCGACGAGGTCGAGGACGTGCTGCGCGAGCTGGGGGCCAAGCCAGTGCGCCGCGAAGGGCAGCGCGAGGGGCGCTGGGTCCTCATCGACTTCGTCGACGTCGTCGTCCACGTCCAGCACGACGAGGAGCGCGAGTTCTACGAGCTCGAGCGGCTGTGGAAGGACTGCCCCGCCATCGAGCTCGGCGCCGTCGGGACCGCCCAGGGCGGGCGGTGACCGGTCCGCGCCGGGTCGTCCTGCTCCGGCACGGCGAGACGACGCACAACGCCGCCGGCATCTGGCAGGGCCACCTCGACACCGAGCTCTCCGAGCTCGGCCGGGAGCAGGCCGCGGCCGCCGGGCATGCCGTGGCGGCCCTCGGCCCCACCCACATCGTCTCGAGCGACCTGCTGCGGGCCCGGGCCACCGCCGAGGCGGTCGGCCGCGCCACCGGGCTGCCCGTCGACCTCGACCATCGGTTCCGCGAGATCGACGTCGGCGAGTGGCAGGGGCTCGGCAACGAGGAGGTGAGCCGGCGCTGGCCGGAGGAGCGCGCGGCGGTCCTCCGCGGGGAGGACGTGCCCCGCGGCGTCAGCGGCGAGTCGATGGCGGACGTCCGGACGCGCGTCGGTGCGGCCCTCGGCGAGCACCTGGGAGGGCTGGGCGCGGGGGAGTGCCTCGTCGTCTCCACGCACGGTGCCGCGGGGCGGGTGGCGGCGGCCTGGCTGCTCGGCCTCGACGTCGGGCTGGCCTGGCGGGTGCTCGGCGGCCTCGGCAACTGCCACTGGGGCGAGCTGCGGGAGGGCCGCCGGGGCTGGTGGGTCGAGACGTGGAACGCCTCGGCCGGGGTCGCGTCCCGCGCGGGGTCCTCGCCCCCCTAACCCGATTTGGTCGGGACCGGGGGGCCGTGGGTAGACTTCCCGACGCCCCCGCGGGGGTCACCCACTCGGGGCTGTAGCGCAGTTGGTAGCGCACCTCCATGGCATGGAGGGGGTCAGGGGTTCGAATCCCCTCAGCTCCACAGGGTCGAAGGGCCGGGCGATCTCGCCCGGCCCTTCGTCGTCGTCGGGCTCAGGCGGGGGAGATCGCC
>DASSQJ010000008.1:0-3094 GCA_035702545.1 Phycicoccus sp. | reverse complement strand
CCCTCGGGCGGCGGCGACTACGAGGTCGCGAGCACCAACCTCGGGCCCCGGGCCGGGCTCACCGTCGCCAGCGCCCTCCTCGTCGACTACGTCCTCACCGTGGCGGTGTCGGTCTCCTCGGGCGTGCAGAACGCGGCGGCGGCGTTCACCTTCATCCGCGGCCACGAGGCCCTGGTCGCCGTCGCGATCATCGTCGCGCTCACCGCGATGAACCTGCGCGGCGTCCGCGAGTCCGGCACCGCGTTCGCCATCCCGACCTACCTCTTCATGGCCGCGGTCCTCGGGATGGCGCTCTTCGGGTTCTACCGGAAGGTCGGCGGCGACCTGCCGCTCGCCGAGAGCGCGAAGTTCGAGCTCGCGCCGGAGAGCGGGTTCGAGAGCCTCGGCGCGCTGGCGATGGGGTTCCTCTTCCTCCGGGCCTTCTCCTCGGGGTGCGCGGCGCTCACCGGCGTCGAGGCGATCTCGAACGGGGTCCCCGCGTTCAAGAAGCCGAAGAGCAAGAACGCCGCGACGACGCTGCTCCTCATGGGCACGGTCAGCGTGACGATGCTCATGTCGATGATCACCCTCGCGACGTGGACCCAGGTGAAGTACGCCGACGACGAGGCGAACCAGCTGCTGCTGGCCGGCAAGCCGGTCGGGGACGAGTACATCCAGGACACCGTCATGGGTCAGGTGTCCAAGGCGGTGTTCTCCGACTTCCCCGCCGGGGTCGTCATCGTCTCGATCGTCACCGGCCTCATCCTCGTGCTGGCGGCGAACACGGCGTTCAACGGCTTCCCGGTGCTCGGCTCGATCCTCGCGCGCGACGGCTTCCTGCCGCGCCAGCTCCACACCCGCGGGGACCGGCTCGCGTTCTCGAACGGCATCCTCATCCTCGCCGGGGCGGCGGCCTTCCTCGTCGTCATCTTCGACGCCGACGTGACCCGCCTCATCCAGCTCTACATCGTCGGGGTCTTCGTCTCGTTCACGCTGTCGCAGATCGGGATGGTCCGGCACTGGAACCGCCACCTGCGGGTGGAGAAGCACCCCGAGGCCCGGACCCGGATGCTGCGCAGCCGGGTCATCAACGGCGTCGGGGCGATGATGTCCGGGC
Organism: Phycicoccus sp.; assembly: GCA_035702545.1. Taxonomy (GTDB): domain Bacteria; phylum Actinomycetota; class Actinomycetes; order Actinomycetales; family Dermatophilaceae; genus DASSQJ01. The sequence goes on along the minus strand of DASSQJ010000008.1, from coordinate 1,998 downwards.
TCGTCCTCGTCGTCGTCCTCGCGACGAAGTTCGTCCACGGCGCCGGGTACGCGATCGCGGCGATGGCCGTCCTCTTCTTCCTCATGAGCGGCATCCGCAAGCACTACGACCACGTGAGCGACGAGCTCGCCGTCTCCGAGGGGGACACCAAGCACCAGATGCTGCCGTCGCGCGTGCACGCCATCGTCCTCGTCGCCAAGATCCACAAGCCGACCCTGCGGGCGCTCTCCTACGCCCGGGCGACCCGGCCGTCCTTCCTCGAGGCGGTCACCGTCGACGTCGACCCCGACGAGACGCGGGCGCTGCAGGCGGAGTGGGACCGACGCGACATCCCGGTGCCGCTCAAGGCGCTCGACAGCCCGTACCGCGAGATCACCCGGCCGGTGCTCGACTACGTCCGCTCGATCCGCTCCGGCAACCCCCGCGACCTCGTCGTCGTCTACATCCCGCAGTACGTCGTCGGTCACTGGTGGGAGCAGCTGCTGCACAACCAGAGCGCGCTGCGGCTGCGTGCCCGCCTCCTCTTCACCCCCGGGGTCATGGTCTCCTCCGTGCCGTGGCAGCTCGCGTCCTCGGCCGGCGCCGAGGAGAAGTTCGAGGGCCCGGTCGTCGGCGACGTGCGGCGCGGCGAGTAGTGGGACCCGGCGACGCCGCCGTGAGCCACGGCCTCGGGGTCGACGACGAGGTGGAGGTCGAGGTCACCGCCTTCGCCCACGGCGGCCACGGCGTCGCGCGGCACGAGGGGCAGGTCCTCTTCGTCCGGCACGCGATCCCGGGGGAGACGGTGCTGGCCCGGGTCACCGAGGTCGGTGCCGGCGGGCGTTTCGTGCGCGCCGACGCCGTCGCGGTGCTCGAGGCCTCGCCCGACCGGGTGGAGCCGCCGTGCCCCTGGGCCGGTCCAGGGCGCTGCGGCGGGTGCGACCTCCAGCACGTCGCGCTTCCCCGGCAGCGTGCGCTCAAGGCCGGCGTGGTCCGGGAGCAGCTCTCCCGCCTGGCCGGGCTCGACGTCGACATCGAGGTGGAGCCGGTCCCGGGTGACGTCGACGGGCTGGGCTGGCGCACGCGTGTCGAGTTCGCCGTCGACGCCGAGGGTCGGGCGGGGCTGCGCCGGCACCGCTCCCACGAGGTGGTCCCGGTGGACCGGTGCCGCATCGCCTCTCCCGGTGTCGACGGGCTCGGGGTCACGACGCGCCCGTGGCCGGGGACGGAGCGGGTCGACGCCGTCGCGCCGTCGGTGGGGGAGCCGGTCGCCGTCACGGTGCCCGGGGGCGAGGTGCCGGACGTCCTGGAGCGGGTCGAGGCGGCCTGGCCCGGGCCGGACGGGTCCGAGCGCACCTTCCGCCGCGAGCTCACGGTGTCCGCGCGCGGCTTCTGGCAGGTGCACCCCGGCGCGGCCGCGACCTTCGTCTCGGCCGTCATGGGAACGCTCGGGGTCCGGCCGGGGGAGCGGGCACTCGACCTCTACGGGGGCGCCGGGCTGTTCGCAGCGGCGCTCTCCGAGGCGGTCGGTCCCGCGGGTCAGGTCGTCGTCGTCGAGGCCGACCCGGACGCCGGCGAGCGGGCACGGCTGGCGCTCACGGCGTCCGGGAACGTCGCCGTCGTGACGGCCCGGGTCGACGACGCCTTCGGCGTGCCGAGGGCGTCCCGCCACGGGCGTCCCCGGCGCACCGGGCGTGGCGGGAGCGGCGGTCGGCGCTCGCCGCTGCTCCCGGGGCGGGCCGACGTTGTCGTCCTCGACCCGCCCCGAACGGGGGCGGGACCGGCCGTGTGCCGGGAGGTCGCGGCGCTCGGTCCCCGCGCGGTGGCCTACGTCGCGTGCGACCCCGCAGCGCTGGCCCGCGACACCGCGGCGTTCGCCGCTGCGGGGTACCGCCTCGAGCGGCTGCGGGCCTTCGACGCCTTTCCGATGACCCACCACGTGGAGTGCGTCGCGCTCCTCGTCCCTGCTGCCTGAGCTCCGCACCGAGGCACCCGAACCCCGCCCTGGGCACCCCGAAC
>DASSQJ010000007.1:0-7573 GCA_035702545.1 Phycicoccus sp. | reverse complement strand
CGCCACGTCCCCGTCGTCGCCGACGGCCGGCTGCACGCCATCGTGAGCATCGGCGACGTCGTGAAGAGCCGGATCGACGCCCTCCAGGCCGAGCGCGACCAGCTGCGCGACTACATCCAGCAATGACCCGGCCGGTACCCGTGGGCTGACCCCCCGCGGGGTCGCGACGGGGGACGTCCAGCGCCCGCCCAGCCGGAGCGCCTACCCTCGGGGGATGACCGCCGACGCCCACGCCGACGGCCACCCGCCGGAGGAGGACCGCGACGAGCTGCGCGTGCACGCGCGACTCGGTGAGTACCGGCTGGTCCAGCGCCTCGGCGAGGGCGGGATGGGGGTGGTCCACCTCGCGCTCGACCGCCACGGTCGCGCCGTCGCGGTCAAGGTGCTCCGCCCGCACGTCGCGCAGGACCCGGCGGCCCGGGCCCGGCTGGCCCGCGAGGTCGAGACGCTCGGCCGCATCCGCAGCCCCCGGGTCGCGCCGGTCGTCGACGCCGACGTCGACGGCGACACCCCGTACATCGTCACCCGCTACGTGCCGGGACCGCCGCTCGACGAGTTCGTGGAGACGCGCGGGCCGCTCCCGCCGGCCGAGCTGCACCGGGTCGCGGCCGGGCTCGCCGAGGCGCTCGAGGCCATCCACGGCGTCGACGTCGTCCACCGCGACGTCAAGCCCGGCAACGTCCTCCTCGTCGACGGCGACCCGGTCCTCATCGACTTCGGCATCGCGCACATCGTCGACGACATCCGCCTGACGAGCACCGGCCTCGTCATGGGCACCCCCGGCTACCTCGCGCCGGAGGTGGTCCACGGCGAGGACGTCACGGCGGCGACAGACTGGTGGGGATGGGCGGCGACGACCGCCTTCGCGGCGACCGGGACCCCACCGTTCGGCCGGGGCGCGATGAGCGCGGTCCTCGCGAGGGTGGCCGCGGGGGAGCCGGACCTGCGCGCCGTCGACCCGCGCATCGAGCCGCTCCTCTATGCCGCGCTGTCGCCCCACCCCCACGAGCGGCCGCACCAGGACGAGGTGGTCCGCGGGCTCGAGCGGTACGCCCACGGTGCGCCGGTCACCGAGGCGATCCAGGTCCGGCGGGTCCGACGGGCGCCGACCGAGCGGCTGCACGCCGTGCCGACGTCCGCGCTGCCGGTGGCGCCGCCGCCCGCGGCGCCGCAGATGGCGCCGCAGGTGGCGCCCGCGATCCCGGCACCCGTGCCCCAGCTGCCCCCGCCGGGCTCGGCCCCGTCCGGGCCGCCGCGGCAGCTCCAGCCGGTCCAACCCCGCCCGGTGCAGCCGTCCCCCCAGCCGCAGGCCCGGGCGCTGCCCCCGCCGCCGGTGGCCCGGCAGCCGGTCCCCCAGGGCGAGTCCGACTGGGACGCCGCCCGGCTCGGCCACGGCCCGTACGGCGACCCCCGCATCGGCCGGCCCTCCCGGAGCGGGACCCTGCTCGCGCTCCTCGCCCTCCTCGCCGCGCTGACGGCCGCCGCGCCGCTCGTCGGGCTCCTCGCCCTGGCGGCGTGGATGGCGCTGGCCCGGACCGCGGACCGGTCGGTGACCTCGCTCGTCATGCGCCGCCACGAACGGGGCGCCCGCGGCAGCGACGTCGCCGTCGCGGTGGCGAGCGGTCCCTGGCACCTCGTCGTCGGGGTCCTCGGCGCGGCCGTCGCCCTCGCGCTGCCGCTCCTCGTTGGGGTGTGCACGATGTTCGCCGGCGCCCTCGTCGTCACCGCCGCCACCGGGTCGTCGGCGGCTGCCGACGGCATCGTGCCGCTCGCCGTCGCCGGGGTCTTCGCCGGGCTCACCGCGTGGTGGGGTCCGGGCGGGGCGAGCCTGCGCCGCGGGAGCCGCAGCATGGTCCGCGGGATCTCGCCGACCGACACCGCCGCGCGTGTCCTCGCCATCGCCCTGCTCGCCGGGGCCGTCGTCCTCCTCGGCCTCGCCGTCACCGGGGACGGCCCGTCCTGGTGGCCGCGTCCCGCCGCGCCGGGCTGGGTCGACGACGTGGTGCCGACGCTGTGACCCCGCGCGAACGGCGCTCCCGCATCCTGCGGGGAGACCAGCCCACCGCGCCCATGCCGATGCTCGACATGATCCGGCGCACGCCGTACCGGAACGCCCGCATCCCCGAGGTCGCCGCGGACGAGCCCGCTCTCCTCCTGGCCCTCGACCTCGCCGTGCGCGTGGGCGAGCTGATGCTCCGATGCGGCGCCGGCGCGCCCCAGGTCGAGGGCAGCGTCGCTGCTGTCGCGGCAGCCGCCGGGGTCGATCGGGTGGAGCTCGACATCACCCTCCAGTCGCTGCTCGTCCAAGCGACGAGCGCCGACGGGCGGCCGCACACCTTGCTCCGGGTCGTCCGCCGCACCCGTCACGACTACGACCGGCTCGTCGCCGTCCACCGGCTCGTCGAGTCCCTCGTCGCCCGCGAGCTCACCCCGGAGCAGGCGGCGACCCGGCTGCGCGAGATCGAGCGGCAGCCGCGGATCTTCGCGGACGGTGCGGTGGCGGTCGCCAGCGCGCTCCTCGCATCCGCCGTCGCGGTGATGATCGGGGCCACGGCCGCGGCTGCCGTGGTCACCGTCGTCGTGGTCCTCGCCGTGACCGGCATCGTGCGGCTACACCGGCGGATGGACCTGCCCGAGTTCTACGGGAACGCCATCAACGCCTTCGCGGCGACCGTGTTCGCCGGAGCATTCTTCGCCCTCGGCGCCGCCGGGCTGCTTCCCCTCGGCGAGAACGACTTCGCCTTCGTCGTGGCGGGTGGGATCGTCGCGATGCTGCCCGGGCGGACGATGGCGTCGGCCATCGAGGACGTCCTCTTCGGCTACCCGCTGACCGGCGCGGGTCGGCTGTTGTCGGTCCTCCTCTCGCTGACCGGCCTCATCATCGGCATCGGGCTGGGCCTCCGGGCACTCATCGGGGTGACGGGGCTCCTGGGTGCGTCGTTCGTCTCCCCGGCCGTGCTCGAGCTCCGGGTGAGCCAAGCGGCCATCGGGGCGGCCCTCGGGGGTGCGCTCGTCGTCGGGCTCGCGGCCGCGGTGACCATCCAGAGCAGGCCCCGGCTCATCCTCCCCACCGGGCTGCTCAGCGTGTTCGGGGCCACAATCGGGGCGGGGCTCGTCCGGATCGTCGACGTGGGTGCCGTCACCGCGAGCGGGGTTGCAGCGGTGGGCATCGGTCTCCTGGGTCGCCTGGCCGCGCAGCGGATGCGGATTCCCTCGATGGTGATCGTCGTCCCCGCCACGTTTGCCCTGCTCCCCGGTCTGACGATCTTCCGCGGCCTCTACGAGCTCGTCGCGTCCGGGACCGACCAGGGCCTGCTGACGACCCAGTCCGGCATCACGACCCTCCTCGGGGCGGGTGCCGTGCTGCTCGCGATCGCGACCGGCACGGTGTTCGGGGAGATCCTCGCTTCCCCGCTGGACCGGCGGACCCGCGGTGGTGAGCGTCCCGACGACCCGGACGGGCCTGCCCGGCCGCGGGGCGAGCGGGCGGGCTGAGACCCGGCCCGGGGTTGCGCGCCGGGCTCCCAGCGGGGCCACCTACGCTCCTGCCATGCGAGCCCGTTCCGCCGTCGCCGTCGCCCTCTCGCTCGGCCTGCTCACCGCGTGCACGAGCGAGCCTTCCGCGGCGACGTCGACGAGCCCGGCGGGCTCCTCCTCCGCCACTCCCAGCGCGACGCCGACGCCCGACGTCGTCGTCACCGGAGCGGACGCGGCGCTCGCCGCGGTCGTCGAGGAGCTCTACGCCGGCAAGAGGGGCATTGAGGCCACCGCCACGGTCGGCACGTGGGACAAGGAGAAGGTCGCCGTCGTCACCGCCGGGGACGACGTCACCCTCGCGGTCGGCCCGTCGTGGAAGGTCGTCGGCGGCTGGTGGCCCTCGCTGAACAAGCCGGCCTCGCTCGGCAAGGGCCCGCGGTTCGTCCTCGTCATCGGCTCCGACGCCCGCCCCGGGAAGTCCCTCAAGGGCACCCGGGGCGACACCCTCCAGGTCATCGGCCTCGACGGCAAGGGCGGCGGCGGGGTGCTCGGGCTGGCGCGCGACATCTGGGCGCCGATGCCGAGCGGTGGCCACGCGAAGATCAACGCGGCCTTCGCCTACGGCGGCGGCACGGGTGAGGTCCAGACGGTCCGCACCGTCACCGGCCTGCCCATCGAGGGCTACGTCGCCACCGGCTTCAGCGGCTTCACCGACATCGTCGACGAGTCCGGCGGGCTGCCGATCACGATCGCGAAGAAGGTCGTCCTCCAGGGCAGGACGACAGTCCCGGCCGGCCAGCAGACGCTGAGCGGCGCGCTGGCCCTCGCATACGCGCGTGAGCGGAAGTCTTTGCCCGACGGGGATTTCGGGCGGTCGGCGCACCAGCAGGAGCTGCTGCTCGCCGCGGCGGTGGCGGCGCGGCTGTCCGGCGTCGGGATCATCCCCAAGGAGATGACGAGCGTCTCGAAGCACGCCGAGTCGGACCTCTCAGCCGCCGACGCGCTCACCTTCGTCGCGTCGTTCTACAAGGTCAACCCGCTGCAGGTGGGTCACCGGGTCGCCAAGGGCGGCTTCGGGACGAGCCCGGACGGGCAGTCGATCGTCCTCCTCGACGCGGCGTCGAAGCAGGCCTTCCGCGACTTCCGCGACGGGCGGCTGTGAACGACGCCGGCAGGCGGCGGGCGGTGTTCCTCGACGTCGACGGGACGTACAGCGTGGATGGCGGGGTCCCACGCGCCCACGAGGATGCGGTCCGTGCCGCGCGTCGCAACGGGCACCTCGTGTTCCTCGCGACCGGTCGCCCGATCTCGCTGCTGACGCCGGAGCTTCTGCGGGTCGGCTTCGATGGCCTGGTGCTCGGCGCGGGATGCCACGTCGTCGTGGGTGACACGGTGCTGGCGGACCGGACGTTTCCCCCTGACCTGGCCTCCCGGGTCCTCTCGGTCCTCGACGCCCACGACGTGGCGTACGTCCTCGAGTCGTCGGACGGGATGTTCGGGCCGCCGGGGGTGGAGGCGCGACTCCGGCACGTCATCGACACCCAGCTGCGGCCCATCGGCATCGAGCACGGCGGGGCGCACGAGGTCCTCGAGGCGCTCCTCGTCCGGGAGGACCTGGCCGAGTGCTCCTTCGGCAAGGTCATCTACTTCGACTCCGCCGTGCCGGGCGACGTGTTGGCAGCCGCGATCGGCGACGAGGCGTACGTCGAGCGCAGCTCGATCCCCGGAATGGGGGGCTCCGCCGGCGAGATCGCGATGGCCGGGGTCGACAAGTCGGTCGGGTTGCGGGCCGTCGTCGAGCACCTCAGCCTGCGGCGCGAGGACCTCGTCGCCGTCGGGGACGGGCCGAACGACGTGGGGATGCTGGAGTACGCCGGGCTCGGCGTGGCCGTCGAGGGCTCGGACCCGACGGTGCTCGCGGTGGCCGACCGGGTGGTGCCGGGTCCTCGCGAATCCGGCGTCGCGACGCTGTTCGCCGACCTCGGGCTGGTCTGAGGCGGAGCCGTTCGGTCGGCGCCCAGGCGGCCCGTGGCGGTGCGTAGAGTTGTCCGCTGTCCGCCTCCTGGGGCGGTTCGCTGGCGTGGCGCAATCGGTAGCGCACCTGTCTTGTAAACAGGTGGTTAGGGGTTCGAGTCCCCTCGCCAGCTCTCGCTCCTGACCTTGTCACTCACCCCTCTGAACTGCGATGATGTGCCTGTTAGCGCCTTTGTCGACCTGGACACTAGGGGGCAGGGATGGACAGGATTGGTCGCCCGGACGGCACGCAGACGGCACGGAATCCGTCGTGCAGTAAGAATCTGGCATGACCGGGCGGAGGGGTCGGCGCGGGTTCGGTCAGATCCGGAAGCTGCCGTCGGGGCGCTGGCAGGCGAGCTACATGGCGCCCGACCTCCGCCGGCTCAACGCCCCGGTCACCTTCTTCACGAAGACTGACGCCGAGGGCTGGCTCGGCCTGGAGCACCGGAAGATCGCGGACGGTGCCTGGGAGCGGCCGAAGCCTCCCGAGCCGCCCGCTCCGCCGCCGGTGCTCGAGACCTTCGGCGACTACGCCACGACGTGGGTCGCAACCCGCGACATCAAGCCGAAGACCCGGGAGGGGTACGAGCACATCCTCTCGAAGTACCTCCTGCCGGCGTTCGGCGCTCGGCCGCTGGCCGAGATCACGCCACCGGCCGTCCGTGCGTGGTGGTCGTCGATGGACCCCAGAACCCCCACGGTGAGGTCCCGCGCCTACGGGGTGCTCAAGGCGGTGATGAACACCGCCGTCGCCGACGACCTCGTCGACGCCAACCCCTGCCGCATCCGCGGTGCCTCCAACGCGCCCCGAGCGAGGGACGTCCGGCCGGCGACGGTCGAGGAGCTGGCGGTCATCGTCGAGGCGATGCCCGACCGCTACCGGGCGTTGGTACTCCTCGGCGCGTGGTGCGCGCTCCGGTCGGGGGAGATGCTCGAGCTCCGGCGTCGGGACGTCGACCTCGTCAACGGGACCGTCCGGGTAGAGCGGGCCGTCTCGCAGGTTCATGGGCGCGCCGTCATCGGCACGCCGAAGTCCGCCGCCGGCATCCGGACGGTGACGATCCCGCCCCATGTCGTGCCGGCGATCGCGCACCACCTCGAGGAGTTCACCCTTCCCGGACCCGACGCCCTGCTGTTCCCGGCGGCCGACGGCGTCTCCAGCCTCCAGCCGTCGGGCTTCTACAAGTACTGGAAGGAGGCTCGGGCGGCGGCCGGTCGACCGGACCTCCGCATCCACGACCTCCGCCACACCGGCGCGACGATGGCCGCGATGGCCGGCGCCACCCTCGCCGAGCTCCAGCAGCGACTGGGCCACAGCAGCGTCAACGCCGCACTCCGCTACCAGCACGCCGCGCAGGGGCGGGACCGGCAGATCGCCGAGGCGCTGTCCCGGATGACGCGCCCCGACACGGAGTAGCGCTCCGGTCACCGCCCGTTGGGGACGCGGACCATCATCCGGTCGACGTCGTCCGGGTCGAGCCGGATCAGCCGCCCGCACCGGTAGGCAGTCAACGCTCCCGCAGCGATGTGCCGTCGGAGCGTCTTGGTGCTGACCCCGGTCCGCTCCGCGGCCTGCGCGAGGGACTCGTAGGAGCGGCGGGCGGCGGTGGTCATGGGCGGGGGATGCCGAGCCAGCGGCGGGTTTCGGCGACGGTGGTGTAGAGGCGGCCGGTGCCGTTGAAGCGGGACCAGCGGGGGCCGACGCCGCGGCGGCGCCAGTCGCGGACGGTGCGTTGGGGGGTGTGGATGAGGGTGCAGAACTGTTCGAAGGTGAGCAGGGCGGTGTCGTCCCAGTGGGTGGGGACCTCGATGGGGTGCATGCGCCGGCTCCTCCCGTTCGGGGAATGCTGCTCCTACTTCCAAAAGCCTTCCGACCCCTGCTTGGTGGACCGCCACGGTTGATGTCGTGACCGGATCGTTACCGTCCGACGCTGCGGGAGCGGTCGGGGGATCTCAACGGGTAGGGGTGGTGCTCGGCGGGACGACGACGGGCGGGGACGTCGAAGCCGTCCGGGTGGGTGGGCCGGGGTTGGGGCCCGTAGCGGTCGATGTCCTCGGCCGCCTGGTGAGCGGCGTGGGC
>DASSQJ010000006.1:0-13541 GCA_035702545.1 Phycicoccus sp. | reverse complement strand
TCCCTCGCCCCCTCGACCCGCCGGAAATGGGCGGGCCGAGCGGACGAAGGGGCAAGAAGTCGGGTGATGGGTCGGGTGGTCAGGGGGTGGCCCACGTGCGGAGGCGGTCGGCATCCCACGTCGTCACGATGCGCTCGAGCGGCACGCCGAGCCGTTCGGCACGCTCGCACCCGTAGGCCTTCATGTCGAGCTGGCCCGGGGCGTGGGCGTCGGAGTCGATGGCGAAGAGGCAGCCGATCTCGAGGGCGAGCAGGATGAGCTCGTCGGGCGGGTCGCAGCGCTCCGGGCGGCTGTTGATCTCGACCGCCGTGCCGTGCTCCGCACAGGCCTCGAAAACGGCGCGCGCGTCGAACTCCGACTGCGGCCGGGTCCCACGGGAACCGGTGACGAGCCGTCCGGTGCAGTGCCCGAGGACGTTGACGCGGGGGTTCGACACCGCCGCGACCATGCGCTTGGTCATCGGTCCTGCGTTCATCCGGAGCTTGGAGTGGACCGAGGCCGTGACGACGTCCAGCCGCGCGAGCATCGCGTCGGTCTGGTCGAGCGAGCCGTCATCCAGGATGTCCACCTCGATCCCCTTGAAGAGAGTGAACTGGCCTGCGAGGGAGCGGTTCACGCCGTCGACGACAGCCAGCTGCCGGGTCAGCCGCTCGGCGCTGAGGCCGTTGGCCACCCGCAGCTGTGGGCTGTGGTCGGTGAGCACCAGCCACTCGTGGTCGAGCTCGACGGCCGTGAGGACCATCTCGTCGATGGGGGAGCCACCGTCGCTCCAGTCGGAGTGGGTGTGGCAGTCGCCCCGCAGCGCCCCGAAGTAGTGTTCCCCGCCGGCCACGAGCGGGGCACCGGCGGACTCCTGGAGCGTCCCGAGGTAGGTGGGCAGCCCGTCGGCGAGGGCCTCCTCGATCACCCCGCTCGTCGACCTGCCGATGCCCGGAAGATCTCGGAGCGTCCCGGCCGCGGCCCGTTCGCGGAGCTCATCCTCCTCGACCTCCCGGAGCGTCTTCACCGCGTTCCGGAACGCCTCCACCCGGTACGTCCCCGCCCGGGTCCGCTCGAGGAGGAAGGCGATGCGGCGCAGCGCGTCGACGGGGTCGACCGGGGCAGCGAGGGGCGGGAGCAGCACCGCCACGTCAGGCCCCTGCCACTGTCATCCGGCCGTCCCGAGCACGGCGTCGAGGGCCTCGATCGCCCGGTCGACGTCGCCGCGGGAGGTGTACGGCGCCAGCCCGAGCCGAACCCCGCCCTCGTCGCCGAGCCCGAGGTGCCGGGAGCACTCGAGCGCGTAGAAGTTGCCCGCGGGCGCGTTGACCCCCCGCTCGGCGAGCCCGCGGCTGACCTCCTGGGCGGTGCGGCCCTCCACCGTGAGGAGCAGCGTCGGCGTGCGTGCGCCGGCGTTCGAGTGAACGGTGACCCCCGGCATCCCGCGCAGGGCCGGCTCGAGGACTGCGAGCAGCTCCTGCTCGTGGTCGTGGAGCGCCGCCATGGAGGCCAGCAGCCGGGCGCGGCGGTCGTCCGGCGTCACGGGGGTGTCGAGGTCGTCGAGGGCGGCGAGGAAGTCGACGGCGGCGGCCGACCCGGCCATCAGCTCGTACGGCAACGTGCCGAGCTCGAACCGCTCGGGGACCGCCTCGGACGACGGCAGGAGCTTGTCGGGGTGCAGCGTCTCGAGGAGGCCGGGCGACGCCGCGAGCACCCCGCAGTGCGGGCCGAGGAACTTGTACGGCGAGCACGTCCACACGTCGGCACCGAGCGCGACGACGTCGACGGCGGCGTGGGCGGTGGCGTGGACGCCGTCGACCCAGTGCAGGGCGCCCACCTCGTGGACGAGGTCGGAGATCTGGTGCACGGGCGGCCGGGTCCCGATGAGGTTGGACGCCGCGGTCGTCGCGACGAGCCGGGTGCGCTCGGTGAGGGCGGCCGCGACGGCATCCCGGCCCAGCTCGCCCGTCTCGGGGTCGAAGTCCACCCACCGCACCGTCGCCCCGACCGACTCGGCGGCCTGCACCCACGGGCGGATGTTGGAGTCGTGGTCGAGGCGGGTGACGACGACCTCGTCGCCGGGCCCCCACCCCTTGGCGAGCGCGCGCGACACGTCGTACGTGAGGGCGGTGGCGCTGCGCCCGAAGACGATGCCGCGGGGGTCGGCGCCGAGCAGGTCGGCGAGGGCGCGACGGCACTCGGTGACCACCCGGTCGGCCCTGCGCTCGGACGCCGTGACCGTGCCGCGGTTGGAGATAGCGGAGGTCAGGGTCGAGGCGACGGCCTCGCCGACGACGTCCGGCACCTGCGTGCCCCCCGGGCCGTCGAAGTGGGCCGCCCCCTCGGCGAGGGCCGGGAAGTGGCTACGGATGCGGTCGACGTCGTAGGGCATGTCGTCATCCTCGCGCACCGGGGGTGGGGCGCGCCGGGGGAGGGGCGCGCCGGGGACGGGGCGCACGGGTCGCGCGGCGCACCGGAGGACGGGAACCTTCAGCGAAGGACGCCTTCCGAAGCCGTCCCCCGCTGAAGGTTCCGGCATCCGGAGAGAAAGTTGCTGCCCCGGGGGTCACCAGGAGGTGTGCAGCGGGCGGCCCTCGGCGAAGCCGGCCATCGACTGGATGCCGACCGTCGCCCGCTCGTGGAACTCCTCGAGCGTCCTGGCCCCCGCGTACGTGCACGCGCTGCGCAGCCCGGCGACGATCTGGTCGATGACGTCCTCGACGCTCGGCCGCGCCGGGTCGACGTACATCCGGGCGCTGCTGATGCCCTCCTCGAAGAGCGCCTTCCGGGCCCGCTCGTACGCCGTGTCCGACGCCGTGCGGCTGCGGACCGCCCGCGCGGACGCCATCCCGAAGGACTCCTTGTACTGGCGCCCGGCCTCGTCGGTGTAGAGGTCCCCGGGGGACTCCAGGGTCCCGGCGAACCACGACCCGATCATGACGTTCGACGCCCCGGCCGCCAGGGCCAGCGCGACGTCGCGTGGATGCCGGACGCCCCCGTCGGCCCACACGTGCCGCCCCAGCTCGCGGGCGGCCGCGGCGCACTCGAGCACCGCGGAGAACTGCGGACGCCCGACGGCGGTCATCATCCGGGTCGTGCACATGGCCCCCGGCCCCACGCCCACCTTGACGATGTCGGCGCCCGCCTCGATGAGGTCCCGGGTGCCGGCGGCGGAGACGACGTTGCCGGCGACGAGCGGCACCGGCAGGTCCAGCGCCCGCACCGACCGGAGCACCTCGATCATCTTCTCCTGGTGGCCGTGCGCGGTGTCGATGACGAGGACGTCCGCCCCCGCGTCGACGAGCGCCTTGGCCCGCGTGGCGACGTCGCCGTTGATGCCGACGGCCGCCGCGACCCGTAGCCGCCCGGCGTCGTCCACCGCGGGCGAGTACAGGTGCGCCCGCAGCGCCCCGGCCCGGGTGAGGATGCCGACGAGCCGGCCGTCGGCGCCGACGACCGGGGCCAGCCGCCGCCGCGCGTGGGAGAGGATGTCGAACGCCTCCTCGACGTCGACGCCGTCGGTGAGCGTCACCATCTCGCGGACCATGACGTCGGCGAGCTGGGTGAACCGGTCGACGCCGGTGAGGTCGGTCTCGGTGACGATCCCGACGGGCCGCTCGCCCGCGGTGACGAGCGCCGCGCCGTGCGCCCGCTTGTGGAGCAGGACGATCGCCTCGCCGACGGTCGTCGTCGGGTCCAGCGTGATCGGGGTGTCGTAGACGAGGTGCCGGGTCTTCTGCCAGGCGATGACCTCCTGGACGATCTCGACGGGGATGTCCTGCGGGATGACGGTGAGCGCGCCGCGCCGGGCCGTCGTCTCCGCCATCCGGCGCCCGGCGATGGCCGTCATGTTCGCGACGACGATCGGGATGGTCGTCCCGGTGCCGTCGGCGCTGGCGAGGTCGACGTCGAGCCGGCTGGTGACCCCGGAGCGGTTGGGGACCATGAAGACGTCGTCGTACGTAAGGTCCAGCTGCGGCAGCAGGTCGTTGAGGAAGCGCACCGGACCAGCGTAGGCGCGCCGGCGTCGGGCAGGATCGGCGTCGTGAGTCTCATGGCACCGTCACCCGCCGACGCGCGGCGCCGCGCCGGTCTGCGCCGGATGCGGGCCGTCGCCCTCGGGCTGCTCCTCCTCGCCGCCGTCGTCTTCCTCGCGACCCTGCGCCTGGACCACTCCGGGGTGTGGGGCTACGTCAACACGGCGGCAGAGGCGGCGATGGTCGGCGCCCTCGCCGACTGGTTCGCGGTCACCGCCCTGTTCCGGCACCCGCTCGGGCTCCCGGTCCCGCACACGGCGATCATCCCGAAGCGCAAGAACGAGATCGGACGCAACCTCCAGGACTTCGTCACGGAGAACTTCCTCACCGTCGAGATCGCCCGGGAGCGGCTGGCGGCGGCGCACGTCAGCGAGCGCGTGGGGCGGTGGCTGCTCGTCCCGGCCAACCGGGGGCGGGTCCTCACGGAGGTGGTCCGGGTGGGGCGGGCCGGGTTGGGGCGGCTCTCGGACGACGAGGTCCGCGCGATCGTCCGGGACTTCCTCGTGCCGCGGCTGGTCCAGGAGCCGGTCAGCCCGATCGCCGGAACCCTGCTCGAGGGCATCGTCGAAGAGCAGACCCACCACGGCCTCGTCGACCTCGGGCTCGAGCAGCTCGAGGAGTGGCTGCGCGAGAACCCCGGCACATACGCCGAGGTGCTCGGCACCCGCGCCCCGTGGTGGACCCCGCCGTGGCTCGACGAGCGGGTCATCGGCTGGACCTACCAGCAGGTGCTCGCCTGGCTGCGGGAGATCCGCCTCGAGAGCCGGCACCCCGCTCGCCGCGCCCTCGACGACCTGCTCCGCCGGCTCGCGGTCGACCTCCAGGAGGACCCCGAGGTGATGGCCCGGGCCGAGTCCCTGAAGGAGCGGCTGCTGACCCACCCCCAGGTCCCGGAGACGGCGGTCGGGCTCTGGCAGTCGTTCCGGACCGCGCTCGAGGCGGCGATGGTCGACGAGGGGTCGTACTTCCACGTCCGCGGCGCCGAGCTGCTGGAGCACCTCGGGCACCACCTCGCCGAGGACCCGGTCTGGCAGGCGCGGGTGGAAGCCCGTCTCGCAGAGGCCGTCTCGTTCATGGTCGAGACGTACGGCAGCGAGCTCGCGGAGGTCATCTCGGTCACGGTGGACCGCTGGGACGGCGAGGAGGCGGCCGAGCGCATCGAGCTGCACGTCGGGCGTGACCTCCAGTTCATCCGGATCAACGGAACCGTCGTCGGGGCGCTCGCCGGTGTCGTCATCCACACCGTCGCCCAGCTCGTCGGCTGACGTCGCGACGCCGGTCCGGCGGGTCGCTGGTCAGGGCGACCCCGCGGTCCTACGGTGAGCACACCATCAGCGTCGACGAAGGAGCCACGTCATGGCGGGCAAGTTCGAGCTGTACAAGGACAAGGCCGGCAAGTTCCGCTTCCGCCTCAAGGCGAGCAACGGTCAGGTCATCGCCACCGGTGAGGCATACGAGACGAAGGCCAGCGCGATGAAGGGCATCGAGTCGGTGCGCAAGAACGCGTCCGACGCCGCCCTCGACGACCAGACCTGACCCACTCGGGGCCGCGGGCTGGCTAGGGTGCCCGCATGCCCCGAGCCCGACGCCGCGGTACGCGCCTGGAGGGCGCCGTGGCGGTCGTCACCGGAGCCGCCGGCCAGATCGGCCGGCGGCTGCTCGCCGACCTCGAGTCGCGCGGTGCCGTCGTCGTCGGGCTCGACCTCGCTGCCGCCTGCCCCGACGGTGACCCGCGGTTCCTCCCGTGCGACGTCACCGACGAGGACGCGGTGCGGGCCGCGTTCGCCGAGGTGGGCCGACGCCATCCTGCGGGTGTCGACCTGCTCGTGCTCGCCGCCGGGATCTCCGCCATCGGGCGCCTCGACGACCACGACCTCGCGACGCACCGCCGCGTCATGGACGTGACGCACTTCGGTGCGCTCTCCTGCCTCCTCGCTGCGCTGCCGGCGCTCCGGTCCGCGCGAGGGCGCGTCGTCCTCATCGGGTCGGTGGCGGGGTTCGCGCCGGTGCTCGGCCGGCCACCGTACGTCGCCGCCAAGCACGCCGGGACCGGGCTGTTCACCGCGGTGCGCCCGGAGCTCGCCGACGACGGCGTTGCCGTCACCCTGTGCCACCCGACCTTCGTCACCGGGGGCATGGCGGAGGCCGCCGCGCGGGCCCCGGGCGCCGAGCGGTCGACATCGGGGGAGGAGCTGACCCCCGCCGACGTCTCGGTCGCCCTCCTCGACGGCGTCGAGCGCGGCGACGACCTCGTCCTCGTGGGTCGCACGGCCCGGCTGTCGTGGTGGGTCAGCCGGCACGCCCCGGGCCTGTACACCCGGATGATGCTCCGCCGGCTCGGCCGCACCGCCGGCGACCGTCGCCCCACTGGCGCCGAACACCCCACGGACCCTGCCCGCCCCGCCCGGCCCGGAGGTGCCGCATGACCCTGGCCGACGACGTAGACGCCATCCAGATCGCCTTCGACGAGAGCTCGCAGACCCTGCTGCGCATCGTCATCGCCACCATCCTCTTCGGCATTGCGCTCGACACCCACGTCCAGGACTTCCGGGCGGCGGCGCGGCGGCCCAAGGTCATCGCGCTCGGCGTGGGCGTGCAGATCCTGCTCCTGCCGGCGCTGACCTTCCTCCTCACCCTCGTCCTGGGGGTGAGGGGCTCGGTCGCGCTCGGCATGATCCTCGTCGCGTGCTGCCCGCCCGGCAACGTCTCGAACATCGTCACCCACCAGGCGCGCGGCGACGTCGCCCTCTCGGTGTCGATGACGTCCGTCTCCAACCTCCTGGCCATCGTCGTGCTCCCGCTGAACTTCGCGTTCTGGGGCGGCTTGCACCCCACCGGGGGCGCGCTCATGCGGGCCCTCGAGCTGCACGCGAGCAGCCTCCTCGTCGAGGTCGGTGTCGTCATCGGTGTCCCGTTCCTCGCCGGCCTCTTCATCAGCTACCGGTTCCCGCGCTTCGCCCGTCGCGGCGGGAGGGTCATCGCGCCGGTGGCGTTCCTCGCCCTCGGCGCGGTCATCGTCGCGGCCCTCGCGACGAACTGGGCACTGTTCGTCGCCTGGATCGGGGTCGTCGCCGTCGCGGTGCTCCTCCACGACGCCTTGGCGCTGGGGCTCGGCTACTCCGTTGGGCGCGCCACCCGGCTGCCCGATCGCAGCACCCGGGCGATGACCTTCGAGGTCGGGATCCGCAACGCGGGCCTGGGGCTGCTCCTCGTCTTCACCTCGTTCGGCGGCCTCGGCGGGATGGCGCTCGTCGCCGCCTGGTGGGGCATCTGGGACATCATCGCGGCGCTCGCCCTGGCCCGGTGGTGGCGGCGACGTCCACCGGCGGACGAGCCGGTCCCCGCAGCGGCCCTCCCCGCGACCTGACCCCGTTTCCCCGACTGATTGCCAGTTCGGCCGGTCGACACCCCCAAATTTCGGAGTGTCGACCGGCCGAACTGGCAATCAGTCGAAGAGGGAGGGGCTCAGCGGGCTGGGGATTGGGGTCAGCGGGAGGGGGACGCGGACGACGGGGAGGAGGGCGTGCGCCTCGGCGGCCGCGGGAGGAACATGCTCGTCCGCTCCATGTACTCGCGGTACCCCGGGCGCCGGGACATCTCCGACTCGAGGAGCCGGGCGCCGGTCGCGAAGGCGAGGAAGTACGTCATCACCGCGGGGGAGAGCACGGTGAGCACCCCCGGCCAGGCCTCGGCCGCGACGAGCCAGAGGCCCCACCAGACCGCCGCGTCGCCGAAGTAGTTGGGGTGCCGGGTCCATCCCCACAGCCCCCGGTCCATGACCCGGCCGCGGTTGGCCGGGTCGGCCTTGAACCGGGCGAGCTGGGCGTCACCGACCGCCTCGAAGGTCACCCCGAGGACCCAGACGAGGACCCCGGCCGCCGCCACCCAGCCCAGCGGCTCGTCGGTGGCCGCCGCGACCTGCAGGGGCAGTGCGACGAACCACGCCGCCAGCCCCTGGACGACGAACACCTTGCGGACGGCGTACGCGAACCGTCGTCCCTCGGGCGCACCGGCGAGGAGCCTGTCGTACCGCGGGTCCTCGCCCGCGCCGAGGGCGCGCCGGCGGATGTGCCACGCGAGCCGCCCGCCCCACAGGGTGACGAGGACCGCGAGCAGCAGTGAGCGGGTCGAGCCCGTCCCGAGGAGGTACGACACCCACCCGATCGCGACGAAGACCAGCCCCCACGTGACGTCGACGACGCTCACGGTGCCGCGCGCGCGGGCGACGAGCGCGGTCAGGGTCATCGCCACCGCGGAGGTGAGCAGGCCTGCGCCGCAGACGAGGAGGAGCGTGCCGGCCATCAGCGCGCCGCGTCGGCGTCCATCCGCGCGGCCCGGGCGACCCTGGTCAGGTGGGCCACGCCGGCCGGCAGGTCGGGGCCGAGGAGCTGGACCCCGAGCTCCTCGATGACCCGCGGCGTGGCACCGCGGCCGGCGACCCACACGGGGTGCTCCTTGGCGAGCCGGCGCAGGGCACTCGTGTGGGCCCGGAAGCCCGAGGGCCGCCGGCAGGAGAGGACGACGGCGTCGGCGGCGGCCAGGCGGCAGGCCTGCGCGAGCGACGGGATGGGGGTGTCGGCGCCGAGGTAGCGGATGCGCCACCCGGCGCGGCCGAGGAGGACGCCGAAGCCGAGCAGGATGATGTCGTGGAACTCGCCGGGGGGGCAGGCGAGGACCGCGACCGGCCCGCTGCCCACGCCCCACGTCAGCGACATCGCACCGAGCCGGCGGCGCACGAGGCTGGACGCGAAGTGCTCCTGGGCGATGCCGATCCGGCCGAACTCCCACGCCTCCCCGATCCGGACGAAGAACGGCACGAGGACGTCGACGATGGCGCTCTCGACCGAGCGCTCGTTGAAGGCGGTGTCGAGGACGGCGTGGGCGCGGTCCTCGTCGAGGGCCGAGACGGCGTCGAAGAGCTGGGCGACGAGCATCGGCGGGTCGGCCCGCAGCCCCTCCCCCGCCTCGTCGAGCTCGGTGTCGGCCAGGTCCCGACCCATCTTCTCGGCGCCGAGCGCCGTTCCGGCCCCCGAGCGCTCCGCGGAGAGCACCCGGCGCGCGGCCTCCACGGCGCTCACGCCCTGGCCGCGGAGGGCGACGACCTCGCGGACCCGACGCTCGTCCTCGGGCCCGTAGAGCCGGTACCCGCCGGCGGACCGGGAGGGCTGCAGCAGGCCGTACCTCGTCTCCCAGGCCCGCAGGAGGTGCGTGCTGACTCCGACCCGCGCGGCCAGCTCGCCGATCCGCATGGTCGGGGGCACCGAGTTCCTCATGCCGGCCACGGTAGCGCCGCGTCGAAGTTTTGACAAACCTTTGACATGATTAGACAAAGCTTCTACAGTCTTTCGACATGTCGTCCATCACCGCTCTCGACCGGCCCACCCCGCCTGGGACCGTCGCCGTCGTCGGAGCCGGGGTCGCCGGTCTCACCGCCGCCCACCTCCTCGCCCGCCACCACGCCGTCACCCTCTACGAGGCCGAGCCCCGGCTCGGCGGTCACGCCCACACCCACACCGTCGAGACCGCCCTCGGGGCGCTCCGTGTCGACACCGGGTTCATCGTCCACAACGACCGCACCTACCCGCTGCTGCGCCGGCTCTTCCGCGAGCTCGGCGTGCAGGCCCGCGACACCGAGATGTCGATGAGCATCCGCGACGAGGCGACCGGCATCGAGTACGCGGGTGGACGGGGGGCCAAGGGCTTCCTCGCCCGGCCGCGCCAGCTGCTCGACCGCGACTACGTCGGGATGCTCCGCGCGGTGCGCCGCTTCCACGGCCTGGCCCGTGACTTCCTCGCGACGACCGACGACGAAGACACGACGACCTACGGCGAGTTCATCCGCGCCGGGCACTTCCCGGCGTCCTTCACGCGGCTCTACGCCGTGCCCCTCGTCGCGTGCGTCTGGTCGAGCGGCGGCGAGGAGGCCCTGGCCTACCCGGCGCGCTACCTCTTCCGGTTCCTCGAGCACCACGGGATGCTCAGCGTCGGCGACTCCCCGCAGTGGATGACCGTCGTCGGCGGCTCCCGCAGCTACGTCGACGCCATCGAGGCCGGGCTCGGGGCGGTCCGCACGGGCGACCCGGTCACGGGCATCGCGCGCACCCCGGACGGCGTCCAGGTGCGCACGCTCGGCGGGCGGCTCGAGCGGCACGACCGGGTCGTCATCGCGGTGCACGCCGACGACGCCCTCGACCTCCTCCTCGACCCCACGCCGGAGGAGAAGGAGGTGCTCGGCGCCTTCCGGTACTCGGAGAACGAGACCGTGCTCCACCGCGACGGGTCGCTCATGCCGAGGGCCGGCCTGGCCCGCTCGTCGTGGAACTACCTCGTGGGGGACGACCCGAGTCGTGGGGCGGTCGTCACGTACTGGATGAACCGTCTCCAGGGCCTCCCGGCGGACGAGCCGTTCTACGTCACCCTCAACGCGACCGAGCGCATCGACCCGGCGAGCGTCGTCGCGACGATGCGCTACCGGCACCCGCTCTACGACGTGGCGGCCGTCCGCGCCCAGCGTCGCCTGCCGCACCTCACCACCGCGACCACGGCCTTCGCCGGGGCGTACCACGGGTGGGGCTTCCACGAGGACGGCTGCCGTTCCGGCGTGGCCGCGGCAGGTGCCTTCGGGGTGCGCTGGTGAGCGCCGTGCCCACGCCGGACACCGGCCGTCCCGGCCGACAGGCAAGCGCCCTCCTGCCCACTCTCCCCGTCCTGCCGGCGCTCGTCGTCGGCCGGGTCCACCACACCCGCCACCGGCCGATCCGGCACGCGTTCACCCACCGCCACCACCAGTGGCTCGTCGACCTCGACGACGTCCCGCGCCTCCCGGGGTGGCTGCGGCCGTTCGCGTCCTTCCGGGGCGAGGACCACCTCGCGGGCAACCCCGGGACGGGCGCGCTGCGGGCCAACGTGCGGCGCGTCCTCGACCGGGAGGGGGTCGACTCCGGCGAGGTCGAGCGCATCCTCATGCTCGCCCACGCCCGGGTCCTCGGGCACGTCTTCGACCCGATGACCGCCTACTGGTGCCTGCGGTCCGACGGCTCCCTCGCGGCCGTCCTCGTCGAGGTGCACAACACGTACGGAGGGCGTCACGCGTACGTCCTGCGGCCGGACGCGTCCGGGGACGCCGACGTGGCCAAGGAGTTCCACGTCTCCCCGTTCAACGACGTCGAAGGGCGCTACCTCCTCCGGGTGCGGCTCTCCGCCGAGCGCGTCGGCGTCGCCATCCGCCTGCTCGTCGACGACGAGCCGCTGCTCACGGCCACCGTCACCGGCCGGCCCCGCCCGGCCACCCGACGCGCGGTCCTCGCGACGGCGGTGCGCTCGCCGCTGATGCCGCAGCGGGTGACCGCCCTCATCCGCGCCCACGGCATCTGGCTGTGGCTGCGCCGCCTTCCCGTCCGTCCCCGACCTGTGAACTCCCCGGAGAGTGTCCGATGACCGTCGAAACCCCGCGGCTGGAGCTCGCGACCCCGTCGCTGCGCTTCCCCCGCCTGCTGACCCGCGGAGCCGTCGCCCGCGCGGTCGTCCACGCCACCGTCGAGGGGATGCCGGTCCGCCTGCGCTACCCCGACGGCACCGAGGCCGGTGGCGGGGACGCCACGTCGCCGGTGCTCGAGGTCGTCCGCCCGGACGCCCTCTACCGCCGCCTCGAGGCGCACCCGAAGATCGGCCTCGGCGAGGCGTACATGGCCGGCGACTGGCGCGCCGCCGAGGGCACCGACCTCGCCGTCGCGCTCATGCCGTTCGCCGCGCGGATGGGAGAGCTCGTGCCGAAGCCGCTGCTCTCCCTGCGCGGCCTCGTCGACCGGGCGATCCCGCGGACCCAGCGCAACACCCTGGAGGGGTCCCGCAACAACATCAGCGCCCACTACGACCTGAGCAACGAGCTGTTCGCCGCGTTCCTCGACCCGTCGATGTCGTACAGCTCGGCGATGTTCGACCCGAGCCTCCCGCTGCGGGCCCAGGACCTGCACGAGGCCCAGCACCGCAAGGTCGACGCCGTCCTCGACGCCGCCGACGTCCGGTCGGGGTCCAAGGTGCTCGAGATCGGCACCGGATGGGGCGAGCTCGCGATCCGGGCGGCCCGCCGGGGCGCGACGGTCACGACGGTCACCCTGTCGGCGGAGCAGCGCGACCTCGCCCGCGAGCGCGTCGCCGCAGCGGGCCTCTCCGACCGGGTGGAGGTCCGGCTCCAGGACTACCGCGAGGTGCAGGGCTCCTTCGACGCCGTCGTCAGCGTCGAGATGATCGAGGCGGTCGGCGAGGAATACTGGGAGACCTACTTCCGCCGGATCGACGACCTCCTCGCCCCCGGCGGCGCGGTCGCCATCCAGGCGATCCTCATGGAGCACCACCGGCTGCTCGCGACAAGGGGCTCGTTCGGCTGGATCCAGAAGTACATCTTCCCGGGCGGGCTCATCCCGTCCCTCCAGGCGATCCGTGACGTCACCCGCGACCGTACCTCGCTGCGCGTCGAGCGGGTCCAGTCCTTCGGCACCGACTACGCCGAGACCCTGCGCCGCTGGCGGGTGTCCTTCCTCGAGGCGTGGCCGCAGGTCCGCGCCCTCGGTTTCGACGAGACCTTCCGCCGGATGTGGGAGTTCTACCTCGCCTACTGTGAAGCAGGCTTCGCGACGTCGTACCTCGACGTCGCTCAGATCCGACTCACCCGCAAGGAGACCCGATGACGACCCTTGAGCGCACGGTGACCACCGCCGCGCCGCCCGAGAAGGTGTTCCCGTACCTCGTCGACTTCCGCAACGCCACGGAGTGGGACTCCGGCACCGTCTCGTGCGACCTCGTGTCCGGAGATGGGGGCCCGGGCACCGTCTACCGGAACGTGTCGAAGTTCGCCGGCAACACGGTCGAGCTCGACTACACGGTCCAGGAGGTCGCCGACCCGGTCTTCGTCATCGTCGGACGCAACGACACGACGACGAGCCACGACACCATCACCGTGAGCCCCAGCGGCGACGGCGGCTCGTCCGTGGTCTACCGGGCCGAGTTCACCTTCACCGGGCTCGCCCGCTTCGCCGGCCCGGTGATGAAGCCGCTCCTCGAGCGGCTCGGTGACAAGACGGCGACGCAGCTCCGGGGAGCGCTGGACCGGCTGTGACGGCCGACCAGGGCAGCAGCCGCCGGGCGCTCGTCACGGGTGCGACCGGGTACATCGGATCGCGCCTCGTCCCGCGGCTGCTCGACGAGGGCTGGACGGTCCGGGTGCTCACCCGCGACGCGGCCCGGGTGGCGCCGCGCCGGTGGGCGCCTCGCGCCGAGGTCGTCGAGGGCGACGCCTCCTCGCCGTCGGACCTCGCGGAGGCGCTCGCCGGCGTCGACGTCGCCTACTACCTGCTCCACTCGATGGACGACGCGGGCGGCTTCGTGGAGCGGGACCGCGAGATGGCGCGGGCCTTCGGCGTCGCCGCCTACGAGGCCGGCGTGCAGCGGATCGTCTACCTCTCGGGCCTGCACCCCGCGGAGGGACCGCTCAGCGACCACCTCGCCTCGCGGGTCGAGGTGGGCGAC
>DASSQJ010000005.1:0-2980 GCA_035702545.1 Phycicoccus sp. | reverse complement strand
GATCTTCCACACCCAGTGGTTGCGCACGAGGAACCCCGAGTACTACCGGCTCACCAAGTTCTTCGGAAAGCTCTTCCTCATCAACTTCGCGCTCGGTCTCGCCACCGGCATCGTGCAGGAGTTCCAGTTCGGGATGAACTGGTCGGACTACTCGCGCTTCGTCGGCGACATCTTCGGCGCCCCGCTCGCGTTCGAGGCCCTCCTCGCGTTCTTCCTCGAGTCGACCTTCCTCGGCATCTGGATCTTCGGCTGGGGCCGCATCCCCGAGAAGCTGCACGCGAGCACGATGTGGCTGGTCCACATCGGCACCGTGCTCTCGGCGTACTTCATCCTCGCCGCCAACTCCTTCATGCAGCACCCGGTGGGCTACCGGTTCAACCCGGTGACCGGCCGGGCCGAGATGGACGACTTCGTCGCCGTCCTGACGAACAAGGTCCAGCTCGTCACCTTCCCGCACGTCGTCACGTCGGCCTACATGACCGGCGGCGCCGTCGTCCTCGGCGTCGGCATCTACCTCATGCTCAAACACCGGGGCGCCCCCGACGAGGAGCTGTACCGCCGCGCGGTCCGCGGCGGCGCCGTCGTCGCCCTCGTCGCCTCCCTCGGCGTCGTCGTCTCCGGCGACGTCCAGGGCAAGATCATGACCGAGGTCCAGCCGATGAAGATGGCGGCGGCCGAGGCCCTCTACGACACCCCGCCCGACGGCCAGTGCGCCGACTTCTCGGTCCTGTCGATCGGGTCGCTCGACGGGTCGAGCGCCACCGACGTCATCACCGTCCCGTGCCTGCTCTCCTTCCTCGCCACCGGGTCCTTCGACGGCCACGTCGAGGGGATCAACGACATCCAGAAGCAGTCGGAGGAGGTGTTCGGCACCGGCACCGCGGAGGTCCCCGTCCTCGTCGACGGCAAGGTCGTCATGACCCCGATCAAGGACGTCCAGCTCGCCAACGGGCGGACCCTCCTCGAGTACACCAACCTCGGCTCGTTCGTCCCGACCATCCCGCTGGCCTACTGGACGTTCCGCCTGATGATGGGCTTCGGCTTCCTCACGATGGCCTTCGCCGCCGCCGCGCTGTGGGCCATCCGGGGCGGCCGGTCGCTGACCAGCCGCTGGTGGCTCTGGCTCGCGGTCCTCACGCCGCTGCTCCCGGTCTTCGCGAACAGCTGGGGCTGGATCTTCACCGAGATCGGCCGGCAGCCGTGGATCGTCTACGGCCTGCTCGGCACCCGGGCCGGTGTCTCGCCGTCGGTCAGCGCCGGCGAGGTCTGGGTCTCGATGATCGCCTACACCCTCCTCTACGCGGTGCTCGCCGTCATCGAGGTCAAGCTCTTCCTCACCTACGTCCGCCGTGGCGCCGAGCCCTTCGAGGACCCGCGCTCCCACGACGACGCGGACGAGGACGCCCCTCTCCAGTTCGCCTACTGAGCGAAGGACTCTGATCATGGATCTGCCCCTCATCTGGTTCGTCCTCATCGCCGTCCTCTGGACCGGCTACCTCGTCCTCGAGGGCTTCGACTTCGGCGTCGGCGCCCTGCTCCCCGTCCTCGGGACCGGCCGGGACGCCCTCGACACCGAGCGGCGCCGCCGGGTCATGCTGACGACGATCGGCCCGCACTGGGACGGCAACGAGGTCTGGCTGCTCACGGCCGGTGGCGCGACCTTCGCGGCGTTCCCGCACTGGTACGCCACGATGTTCTCCGCGTTCTACCTCCCGCTCCTCGTCCTCCTCGTCGCGCTCATCGTCCGGAACATGGGCTTCGAGTACCGCGGGAAGCGTGATGACGACAGGTGGCGCCGCAACTGGGACTGGGCCATCATCGGCGGTTCGATCGTGGCCCCCGTCCTCGTCGGCGTGGCCCTGACCAACGTCGTGCGCGGCCTGCCCATCGACCAGGACATGGAGTTCACCGGCAACGTCTTCACCCTGCTCAACCCGATGAGCCTGCTCGGCGGCCTCGTCATCCTCGGGCTCAGCCTGACGCACGGGGCGTTCTTCCTCGCGCTGAAGACCTCCGGTGAGATCCGTGGCGACGCGCAGCGGCTCGGCACGACCCTGGGGCTCGGGTCCGCGGTGCTCGCCGTCGTCCTCCTCGTGTGGATCGGCCTCACGCAGGGCACCGTGGCCTCGTGGGTGACGACGGTCGTCGCGGCCGTCGCGCTCCTCGGCGCGATCGCCGCGAACGTCCGCGGCCGTGAGGGCTGGGCCTTCACCGGCACGGCAGTCACGATCGCGATGGCGGTGGCGACGTACTTCCTCACGCTCTACCCGAACGTCATGCCCTCGACGCTCCCCGGCGGTACCTCGCTCACCATCGAGAACGCCGCGAGCAGCGAGCTGACCCTGAAGATCATGACCGGTGCGGCACTCGTCTTCACGCCGATCGTGCTCCTCTACACGGCGTGGACGTACTACACCTTCCGCAAGCGGCTCGGGACCCAGCACATCCCGGCCGCGGTGCCCGTCCCCTGACCCCCGGACCCGGCGTGACCCCCCGATGAAGCCCTTCGACCCCCGGCTGCTGAGGACGGCACCGGCTGCTCGCCGGCCGGTCGCCCTCCTGGCGGTCGTCGGCGTGCTCCAGGGCCTGGCGACGATCGCGATGGCCTTCGCCCTCGCCCGCCTCGTCGTCGCCGTCGTCGAGGGGTCCGCCCTCCGGGGCCCGTCGGTGGTCCTCGCCGGCCTGTTCGCCCTCCGGGCCGGGCTGGCCTGGACCGCCGAGCGGGTCGCGGCATGGGCCGGGGTCGAGGTCACCGCCGCCCTGCGCGAACGGCTGCTCCACCAGTGGCTCCGCGTGCCCGCCGAGCGGCGGCCCGACCCCGACCACGGGGTCACCCTCGCGGCCCAGGGCGCCGCGGCGGTCGAGCCCTACGCGGCCCGGTTCCTCCCGGCCCTCGTCGCCGGCATCGCGGTTCCGGCGATGGCGGTCACGGCGCTCGTCGTCGTCGACTGGCCGAGCGCGGTCGTCGTCGTCCTCACCC
>DASSQJ010000004.1:0-12397 GCA_035702545.1 Phycicoccus sp. | reverse complement strand
CTCGGCCGGCCCTCCTCGAACGCGACCACCTCGCCGTCGAGGAGCATGTCGTCGTAGGCGCCCGCCAACCCGTCGAGCTCGGGGAAGGCCGCCGTGACGTCGCGCTCGGTCCGGGACCACACCGTGACCCGGCCGCCGCTGACGTCGACGAGCACCCGCATCCCGTCCCACTTGACCTCGTGCACCCACGCGTCACCGGCCGGGACGCGCTCGGCCGGGGTCGCGAGCATGGGGCGCATCCCCCCATCCTGCCGGTCCGGGCGGGCAGGAGGGGTGGGTCGACGTCAGTCGCCTCGTCGGGGGCGGCGACGCGGACGCGCGAGCGCAATACGCTGGGAGCCTGCGCCGCGCGCGGGCAGGTGCGCGGCATTGCGAAAGGCGAGCCACATGCGGGCGATCTGGAAGGGCGCGGTCTCGTTCGGCCTCGTCAACGTGCCGGTCCGGCTCTACTCCGCGACCGAGAACCACGACGTCCAGTTCCGGCAGGTGCACCGCGAGGACGGCGGGCGCATCCGGTACCGCCGGATCTGCTCGATCGACGGCGAGGAGGTCTCGTACGACGACATCGCCAAGGGCTACGAGACCGAGGACGGCGACATGGTCGTGCTCACCGACGAGGACTTCGCCGACCTGCCCTCGCGGACGAGCAAGGAGATCGGCGTGACGAAGTTCGTCCCCGCCGACCAGATCGACCCGATGTGGCTCGACAAGAGCTACTACCTCGAGCCCGACAAGTCCGCGACCAAGCCGTACATCCTGCTCCGCGACGCGCTGGAGAAGGAGAAGCGGATGGCGATCGTCACCGTCTCCATCCGCACCCGGATGACCATGGCCGTGCTCCGGGTCCGCGACGGCGTCATCGTCATGCAGACGATGCTCTGGCCCGACGAGATCCGCGCCGCCGACTTCGCGCGGGTCGACGAGGAGCAGCACGCGACGAAGCAGGAGATGGACCTCGCCAAGCTCCTCATCGACCAGCTCGCCGGCGACTACGACCCCGACGAGTACGAGGACGACTACGCCATCGCCGTCAAGGAGCTCGTCCGCGCCAAGGTCGAGGGCGGCGAGGTCCGGGTCGCCGCACCCGAGGAGGAGGAGGGCGGCGAGGTCGTCGACCTGCTCGCGGCCCTGTCCCGGTCGGTCGAGAAGGCCAAGGCCGCCCGCGGCGAGGCTCCCGCCCCGGCCGAGAAGGAGGCGCCGGCCCGCACGTCGCCCGCGAAGAAGTCCACGGCGAAGAAGTCGGCTGCCACGAAGGCGCCGACCAAGAAGGCGGCGGGCACCAAGGCGCCGGCGAAGAAGACGGCGGCGAAGAAGGCCAGCTGACCCTCGGGTCCCGGCGCGGTCGAGTCGGGTCCGCGCGGGTTTCGGCGGTGGGATCACCTCGACCCCCGGGGCCGCGGCCGGCGTGCGGCCGCGCCTAGGCTGCCGCCATGCCCGAGGGTCACACGCTCTTCGCCCTGGCCCGCGACCTGCACTCGGCGTTCTCCGGTACGCGCCCGACGGTGACCAGCCCGCAGGGCCGCTTCGCCGACGGGGCGGCGCAGGTCAGCGGCCGCGAGCTCCTCGGCGCGACCTCGCGCGGCAAGCACCTCTTCCTCGAGTTCGACGACGAGCGCTGGGTGCACGTCCACCTCGGCCTCATCGGCAGCTTCACCATCGACGAACGCGCCTGGTCGGCGGAGGTGCCCGTGACCGGGGCGGTGCGGATGAGGATCGCCACCGACGAGCACGTCGCGGACCTCCGGGGACCCAACCTGTGCGCCGTCGTCGCGCCGGAGGAGATCGAGGCGGTCATGGCGCGCCTCGGCCCCGACCCGCTGCGCCCGGAGTCCAGCGACTCCGACCCCGACCGCGCGTGGGGCCGCATCCACCGGTCCTCCCGCAGCATCGGCGAGCTGCTGATGGACCAGTCGGTCCTCGCCGGCGTTGGCAACGTCTACCGGTCGGAGGTGCTCTTCCGGCACCGCCTCTCCCCCTTCACCGAGGGCCGCGACCTGCGCAGGTCGTCGTGGCGCCTCGTCTGGGACGACCTCGTCCGGCTACTGCCGCTCGGCGTCGCGACCGGGCGGATCGTCACCGTCGCGGAGCAGATCGAGGACGTCGAGGCGGCCCTCGGCCGCGGCGAGGTCCCCCACGTCCTCGAGCGCACGTCGTACGTCTACAAGCGGGACGGGATGCCGTGCCGCACCTGCGGGTCCCGCATCCGCACCCGGGTCGTCGCCGGGCGCAACCTCTTCTGGTGCGGACGCTGCCAGCGCCGCCGCTGACCGGCGGGCGGAGGGCATCCCGCGGCGGGTGGCGGCCGAGCGACGGGAACCTTCACCGACGGACGCCTTCGGTACCGGTCGCCGGCTGAAGGTTCAGGCATCCGGAGAGAAAGTGGCGCGGCGTACGCCGTGGGCGAACGCTGTCGAGCAGCGGAACACCGGGTACCCGCGGTGGCGTTGGACCCCTCGAAGCACGCGCCGCCTGGCGCCCGCTCGTGACAAGGGCGGGACGCCCTCAGGCGGCGCGACTAGCATCGAGGGGACTCGACGTCAGGAGTAGCACCATGTTCGAACGGTTCACCGACCGGGCCCGCCGGGTGGTCGTCCTCGCGCAGGAGGAGGCCCGCGGACTCAACCACAACTACATCGGGACCGAGCACATCCTCCTCGGCCTCATCCACGAGGGCGAGGGCGTGGCCAGCAAGGCCCTCGAGAGCCTCGGCATCAGCCTGGAGGCGGTCCGCGAGCAGGTGCAGGAGATCATCGGCCAGGGCCAGCAGGCCCCCACCGGGCACATCCCCTTCACGCCCCGGGCCAAGAAGGTCCTCGAGCTGAGCCTGCGCGAGGCCCTCCAGCTCGGCCACAACTACATCGGCACCGAGCACATCCTCCTCGGCCTCATCCGTGAGGGCGAGGGCGTCGCCGCCCAGGTGCTCGTCAAGCTCGGCGCCGACCTCTCCCGGGTCCGCCAGCAGGTCATCCAGCTCATCTCCGGCTACCAGGGCGGCAAGGAGGGCGCCGCCCAGGGCGCCGGTGCCACCCAGGGCGGTCCCGCCGAGGGCACCCCGGCCGGCTCTCTCGTCCTCGACCAGTTCGGCCGCAACCTCACCCAGGCGGCTCGCGAGGGCAAGCTCGACCCCGTCATCGGGCGCGAGAAGGAGATCGAGCGGGTCATGCAGGTGCTGTCCCGCCGCACGAAGAACAACCCCGTCCTCATCGGCGAGCCCGGCGTCGGCAAGACCGCCGTCGTCGAGGGCCTGGCCCAGGACATCGTCAAGGGCGAGGTCCCCGAGACCCTCAAGGACAAGCAGCTCTACACCCTCGACCTCGGCGCGCTCGTGGCCGGCAGTCGCTACCGCGGTGACTTCGAGGAGCGGCTGAAGAAGGTCCTCAAGGAGATCCGCACCCGCGGCGACATCATCCTGTTCATCGACGAGCTGCACACGCTCGTCGGTGCGGGTGCCGCCGAGGGTGCCATCGACGCCGCGAGCATCCTCAAGCCAATGCTGGCGCGCGGCGAGCTCCAGGTCATCGGCGCGACGACCCTCGACGAGTACCGCAAGCACATCGAGAAGGACGCCGCGCTCGAGCGCCGCTTCCAGCCGATCCAGGTCGCCGAGCCGACCCTCGCGCACGCCATCGAGATCCTCAAGGGCCTGCGCGACCGGTACGAGGCGCACCACCGGGTGTCGATCACCGACGGCGCGCTCGTCGCCGCGGCGAACATGGCCGACCGGTACGTCAACGACCGCTTCCTCCCCGACAAGGCGATCGACCTCATCGACGAGGCCGGGGCCCGGCTGCGCATCCGCCGGATGACCGCACCGCCGGACCTGCGCGAGTTCGACGAGAAGATCGCCGCCGTCGTCCGCGAGAAGGAGTCGGCCATCGACGGCCAGGACTTCGAGAAGGCCGCCCGCCTGCGCGACGACGAGAAGAACCTGCGCGCCGAGAAGGCCAAGCGCGAGGCCGAGTGGAAGTCCGGCGACATGGACGTCATCGCCGAGGTCGACGAGGAGCTCATCGCCGAGGTGCTCGCCGCCTCGACCGGCATCCCCGTCTTCAAGCTCACCGAGGAGGAGTCGACCCGGCTGCTCCACATGGAGGACGAGCTGCACAAGCGGGTCGTCGGCATGGACGAGGCCATCAAGTCGCTGTCGCAGGCGATCCGGCGCACCCGGGCCGGCCTGAAGGACCCGCGCCGTCCCGGCGGCTCGTTCATCTTCGCCGGCCCCACCGGCGTCGGGAAGACCGAGCTCGCGAAGACGCTCGCGGAGTTCCTCTTCGGCGACGAGGACAGCCTCATCCAGCTCGACATGTCCGAGTACAGCGAGAAGCACACCGTCTCACGGCTGTTCGGCTCCCCGCCCGGCTACGTCGGGTACGAGGAGGGCGGCCAGCTCACCGAGAAGGTGCGTCGCAAGCCGTTCTCGGTCGTCCTCTTCGACGAGGTCGAGAAGGCCCACCCGGAGATCTTCAACAGCCTGTTGCAGGTCCTCGAGGACGGCCGGCTCACCGACTCCCAGGGCCGGATGGTCGACTTCAAGAACACCGTCATCATCATGACGACCAACCTGGGCACCCGCGACATCTCCAAGGGCACCCTCGGGTTCTCGGCCGGACCCGACAGCCGGTCCGACTACGACCGGATGAAGGCCAAGGTGCAGGACGAGCTCAAGCAGCACTTCCGGCCCGAGTTCCTCAACCGCGTCGACGACGTCATCGTCTTCCCGCAGCTGACCCGGCAGGAGATCGTCCAGATCGTCGACCTGGAGATCGCCAAGCTCGACAAGCGGCTCAAGGACAAGGACATGGGCATCGAGCTGACGCCGACGTCCAAGAACCTCCTCGCCGTCAAGGGCTACGACCCCGTGCTGGGCGCCCGGCCACTGCGGCGGACCATCCAGCGCGAGATCGAGGACGTGCTCTCGGAGAAGATCCTCTTCGGCGAGCTGAAGTCCGGCGAGATCGTCGTCGTCGACGGCACGGGCGAGGGCAAGGACGACACGTTCACCTTCCAGGGCACGCCGCACCCCCGGGGCATCGAGCTCCCGGTCGTGGCGGCCGACGCCGCCGACGGCTGAGCCGCGGAGCGGGCAGCGCGCCCGCTCCGGTCCTGACGAGGCCCCGACCCCTCCCGGGTCGGGGCCTCGTCGGTGCCGGCTCCGGTCTCGTCGGCGGCCCGGGCGCGGCCCGGTAGATCTGACCAAATCTTGAACGTCGCTTTACCCAATGCTCGGTTCCGGTGCAGCACACTGGATGTCATGCAAGGGCCTCCGGGGCGCCTTGCGTCAGGCGGCCCGCCACCACCCCTGCGGTGGCGGGCCGCCGCCATGTCCGGATGACGCCGACGCGACGAGGGGCCGCCCGGCTACGCTCGCCCTCGTGGTGAGTGACGGCAGCGGGCAGGAGGTCACGCCGGGCCGCGACCGTCCTGCGGGTCCACCGGCGGTCCGGATCCGCCCGGCCCGGACGTCGGACGTGCGCGCCATCCGCGCCCTCGTCGCGCCGCTGGCGGAGCGCCGGGTGCTGCTCGGCAAGGAGGCCGTGGCGTACTACGAGTCGGTGGGGGACTTCGTCGTCGCCGAGTCAGCGGGCCGGGTCGTCGGCTGCGGAGCGCTGCACGTCCTCTGGGAGGACCTCGGGGAGGTCCGCACCCTCGCGGTCGAGCCGGCGGTCCTCGGCCAGGGGGTCGGGGCCAGCATCCTCGAGCGGCTCGTCGAGCGGGCCCACGAGCTGGGCCTCTCTCGGCTGTTCTGCCTCACCTTCGAGACGGCCTTCTTCGCCCGGCACGGCTTCACCCCCATCGAGGGGCAGGCGGTCGACCCGGCCGTCTACGCCGAGCTGCTGCGCTCCTACGACGAGGGGGTCGCGGAGTTCCTCGACCTCGAGCGGGTCAAGCCCAACACCCTGGGGAACACCCGCATGCTTCGGCTGCTCCGCGCGCCGGACGGCGATGACGACGACGAGGACACCCGCCCCGAGGAGCAGGAGGCCGGCCAGCGGGAGCCCGATCCCGAGCGGTAGCACCCACGCCGCACGGCCGACCGTGTCGTCGGCGGACTGCTGGGCCCGGGCGACCTGACCGCCCTCGAGCAGCGAGGTGGCCTCCTGGGCGCCGGTGTCGAGACCCAGCACGGTGGCCCCGAGCTCGCTGAACGGGTCGCGGTCGGCTCCGGCCACCCGCCGCGCCTGGCCGACGGCCGTGACGGCCCGGGCGGCTGCGGGGAGCGACCTCGCCAGCGCGGCGTACTGGTCGTCGAGGGCCGCGTCCTCGTAGGACTCGCGGACGGCGTCGGGGACGTCGAGGCCGGCCCTCGCGGCTGCGGCCTGGACCGCTGCCGCATCCTTGCCGAGCCCGCTGACCGACGCTCGGACCGACGCCGCGCGGTCGAAGTCCCAGGCCGTCATCGCGTCCCGGAGCCCCTCCGGCGGCAGCCACGCCCCGTCGGCCGCGTCGAGGGCCCGGTAGGCGGTCCGTTCGCGGGAGCGCTGGCCGAGCAGGGCCCGCTGCTCCGCAGTCATCGCCCACCGGGAGAAGACCTCCGCGGCGGCGGTGTTGCCGCCCCGGGTCTCGACGAGGTCGAGCCACCGCTGCCACGTCGTGCGGCCGCCGGTGTGGTCCGGGGTACCGGGGGGGTCGTAGGCGCGCTCGCCGCGGACCCCTGCACCGACGACCTTGGCGAAGGTCGCGTCGTCGAGGGAGCCGAGGAGGGTGACCGTCGCCGTGTAGGCGGCGGGGTAGGCCCAGGAGTCGACGTCCGTAGAGCGGCTCCCCGCCGAACCTCCCCACTCGTTGAGCGGGACCGCCCGGGCGTCACCGCGGGCGACGCGCTCGTGGGTCATCGGCGTGCCCCCGGTCGACCGGACCGCCCGGTCGGCGATGACCTGGGCCAGCCCCTCGTAGACCCAGCGCTCGTCGAACCGCTCTCCCGAGACCCAGGCGTGGGACAGCTCGTGGAAGAGCAGGTCCTCGTCGAGCGCCTCCCCGACGACGATCTCGTCGTCGCTCGGGTCGAACCAGCCGTCGTAGCCGCGCAGCGCGGGGGTCGCGTCCTCCCGGATCCGCTGGAGGCCACCGGGCCACGGGTTGCCGACGAGCTTCTCGAGGCTCGGGATGCCGTCGGTCACCGTCGAGGCGACGAAGCGGGACCAGCGGGCGTCGTCGGGGAAGGCCTCGAGGAGCAGCGAGGTGCCGGCGACGTCGACGGTGGTCTCGGTGATCTGCTTCGGGTCACGCAGCGAGACGACGGCCCACAGCCCGCCCTCGAAGTTGTTCTCGCTGGCCGTGTACGTCGTCGTCGCCCCGCTCTCGGTGCGCTGGAAACCATCCGTCGTCGCGTCGAAGGTCATCCCGGAGGGGATGACGACGCGCACCGTGTTGTGCCCGGGGTCCCCGGCCCCGTAGACGACGAACGTCGCGTAGCCGGGGCCGACCCGGGTGCTGTCCTTCGACCGCGGCGGCTCGCCCGGGACGTCGAAGGTCAGGGTTATCCGGCGGCGCTGGTCGTACTGGAGGTCCGGGAAGGTGATCCGGGCCAGGGCGGTGCTCGCGTCGTCGGTCGGCTCGAGCCGGACGTCGAGCGCCGCGCCACCGCTGGTGGCCCGCACGCGTTCGGCGCCCGCCGGTACCGGCACCGAGTAGGCGTTGTAGAAGTACGTGTAGACCCCGCCACCGCTGGTCTCGTTGGGGCTGACGTTGTGGAGGTCGAGGACGACCGTGGCCCGTACCGTCGTCGCCTTCGGGTCGAGGACGTAGGTGCTCGAGGCGCTGGTCGTCAGGCCCTCGTCGGCGAGGGCCGACGGGGCGAGGACCCCGGAGAGGCCGGCCCAGGCCAGCAGCGCGGCGACGGTCGCCCCCGTGGCACGCCGAAGCATCGTGCTCATCCGTCCTCCGCGCGCGGTACCCGACGCGGGTGGTCCCGCCGTCGGGACGATGCTAGGCGGTCTGGCTGACAGCCGGGACACGGTTCTGCGAGGTCCCGCGGACCGCGGGGGCGCCGGAGCCGTCGCGCCGGCGGACGACGACGGCGTCCCCGGGCCGGATCCGCCCCGGGACGACGACCCGCGCGTTGAGCCCGCGCAGGCGCAGCGGGCGGCCGACCGTGCCGTTGACGACACGCATGGCGTCCGCCCCGAAGCGCTCGACGAACTTCGCGCACCCCGTGTGCGGCTCGGGCGTGACCTCGATGACCGGGGCGCCGGGCCGGTCCGCCTCGCCGAAGGTCAGCTGCGAGCCCGCAGGCAGGTTCTCGTGCGAGAGGTCGAGGTCGACGAGGAGCTGGTCACCGGCGAGCGCCCGACGGGAGGGGTCGCCCGCGAGGAAGGCGACGAGCCGGGCGCTCATGACGGTGATCTGCATGTCGGGGTGGGGTCCGCCGTCCGCGCTGCGGCCGCTGCCCCGCTCGCACCACGTGTCGCCGACCAGGCCCACCTCGAGGTCGAGCTCGCCCTCGGCGAGCACCTCCCGCTCGCCGACGGCGGGGCGGCGGACGACGAGCTCGAGCACTCCGACGTCGCGGGGTGCCGCCGTCAGCTCGGGGAGGAAGGCCTCGAGCTCGGCGAGCGTGCGGTGGTGCGGCACCGGCGGGGTCATGCCGCCATTGTCCGGGCGCCGGTGGCCGTCGCGCCGGACGTCTCGGAGGATGGCCGGCCGTCCTCAGGCCGGGAGGCGGAAGCGCTCGCCCGCGAGCGGCTCGAGGAGACCGTCCTCGACGAGGGAGGCGACGCAGCGGTCGACCTGGCCGGGGACGTCGGCGAGGGCCTCGAGGTCCTCGCGCGGCACCGGCCCGTGCCGCTCGCGCAGCACCTGGAGAACCCGTCCACGGACCTGCCGGTCCGTGCCGTGCCACGCCTGCCCGCGACGCGGGGCCTCGTCCGCGACCGGGCTGCCGGCGGCGCGCCAGGCGCACACGTCGGCCAGCGGGCACTCGTCGCACCGGGGTCCGCGGGCCCGGCACACGAGCGCGCCGAGCTCCATGACGGCCACGTTCCACGACGCCGAGGTCGGGGGGTCGGCCGGGACGAGGGATGCCGCGAGCCGGGCCTCGGCGGCGATGAGCGCCGGAGCGGCCAGCGCCCGGCCCTCGACGGCGCGGGCCAGGATCCGCCGGACGTTGGTGTCGACGACGGTGGTCCGGCGGCCGTGGGCGAAGGCGGCGACCGCGGCGGCCGTGTAGGCGCCGACGCCGGGGAGCGCCCGCAGCGCGTCCTCGTCCGCCGGCACCTCGCCGCCGTGCCGCTCGACGATGGCGACCGCCGCCTCCCGGAGCCGGAGCGCCCGTCGGGGGTAGCCGAGCCGGCCCCACGCCCGCACCGCCTCGCCGGGGGACTCCGCCGCGAGGTCGGCAGGGGTGGGCCAGCGCGCCATCCACTCGCGCCAGGCCGGCTCGACCCGGGCGATCGGGGTCTGGTGCGACATCACCTCCGAGACGAAGACGCCCCACGGCGAGCACCCCGGCGCACGCCACGGCAGGTCGCGACCGTGGTCGGCGTACCAGCCGAGGACACGCTCGTGGAGGAGGTGCGCCGGTGGGACGGCGCCCCGTCGGGCACCGGGCACGTCAGACGTAGCGCTCGAGGATGCTCGACTCGGCCAGCCGCGAGAGCCCCTCACGGACGAGGCGGGCGCGGCCCTCGCCGACGCCGTCGACGCTCATCAGGTCGTCGATGTTCGCGGCGAGCAGCTTCTGCAGGCTGCCGAAGTGCCCGACGAGCCGGTCGACGATGGCGCCTGGCAGCCGGGGCACCTTGGACAGCAACCGGTACCCCAGCGGGCTGACCGAGGAGTCGAGGGAGTCGCCGACGACGGTGAAGCCCATCGCCCGCGCCCCGGCGGAGGGGTCGAGCAGCTCGGTGCTGTCGATGGCGGTGAGGTTGGACACCGCCTCGTCGAGGCTGAAGCCGCCCTTGGTCTCGGGGAGGTAGTCGCGGATGACGAGCCCGAGGTCGTCGGAGAGGCCCCCGGTGAGCTCCTCGAGCTGGAGGGAGAGCAGCCGGCCGTCGGTGCCGAGCTGGACGACGTACTCGGCGATCTCGTCCTTGATCCGGCGCACCATCTCGAGGCGCTGGAGGACGTTCGCGACGTCGCGGACCGTGACGAGGTCCTCGATCTCGAGGGCGGAGAGGGTCCCGGTGACCTCGTCGAGGCGGGACTTGTACCGCTCGAGGGTCTGGAGGGCCTGGTTGGCGCGGGAGAGGATGGCGCTGGAGTCCTCGAGCACGACCCGGCGCCCGGCGACGTAGAGCTGGATGATCCGCATCGACTGGCTCACCGAGACCACGGGGTACCCGGTCTGCTTGGCCACCCGCTCGGCGGTGCGGTGGCGCGTGCCGGACTCGCTGGTGTCGATGCGCGCGTCGGGGACGAGCTGGGTGGCGGCCCGGAGGATGCGGGTGACGTCGCGGTCGAGGACGACCGCGCCGTCCATCTTCGCGAGCTCGCGCAGGCGGGTCGCCGAGAACTCGATGTCGAGGGGGAAGCCGCCCGTGCTCACCTGCTCGACGACCTTGTCGTGACCGAGCACGATGAGGGCACCGGTGCGGCCCCTGAGGATCCGCTCGAGGCCGTCGCGCAGCTCGGTCCCCGGCGCGACCGCCGCGAGGGTGGCGCGCAGGAGCTCGTCGTCGCTCTGCGGGACGGGCACGCGGGTCCTCCTCGGTGCTGCTGCTCGGGCCCCCGGCCGTGTCGGGGGCACGGCCTCGTGGGCCGAATGATATCCGGCCGAGGGTCACGAGCGGATCTCGATTCGGTGCGGGCCTGCGAGCATCCGGCTCGGGTGCGGGCTCCGGGGCCGGCGGAAGGCCTCGTCAGCGGACGGCGACGTCGTGGAGCGCGCGGCCGACGGCCTCGGCGACGGTGCCCACCTCGATGACGCGGAGGGCGTCCGGCACCGGCCCGGCACCGAGGACGCCGCCGGGCACGACCGCGCGGGTGAAGCCGAGGCGCGCGGCCTCGGCGAGGCGGCGGTGCGCCCCGGTGACCGGCCGGACCTCGCCGGCGAGCCCGACCTCGCCGAAGGCGACGGTGCCGTGCGGCAGCGGACGGTCGGTGATCGCGCCAGCGAGGGCGAGGGTGACGGCGAGGTCGGCGGCGGGCTCGGTGATGCGCACGCCGCCGACGGTCGACAGGTACGCGTCGCTGCCGCCGATCGGCGCCGAGGCCCGCTTGTCGAGGACGGCGAGGATCATGTTGACCCGGGCCGCGTCGAGCCCGCTCGTCGCGCGGCGCGGGGTCGCGAGGGACGACGGCGTCACGAGGGCCTGGACCTCGGTGACGAGCGGGCGGCGCCCCTCGAGGGTGACGGTCACGCTGGTCCCGGCGACGGCCGCCGTCCGGCCGGAGAGGAACAGCCCACTCGGGTCCGCGAGCCCGACGATGCCGACGTCGGAGAGGTCGAAGCAGCCGACCTCGTCGGTGGGGCCGAACCGGTTCTTCACGGCGCGCACGAGCCGCAGCCGCGAGTGCCGGTCGCCCTCGAACTGGACGACGACGTCGACGAGGTGCTCGAGCACCCTCGGGCCCGCGATCGAGCCGTCCTTCGTGACGTGCCCGACGAGGAGGACGGCGATGCCGCGGGCCTTGGCGACCTGGATGAGGGCGGCGGCCACCTCGCGGACCTGGGCGACGTTGCCGGCCGCGCCCTCGACCTCGGCGCTGGAGACGGTCTGGACGGAGTCGACGACGACGAGCTCGGGCTCGAGCTGCTCGACCTGTGCGAGCAGGGTTGCGAGGTCGGTCTCGCTCGCGAGGTAGAGGCTGCGGGCCATCGCCTCGATCCGTTCGGCCCGCGTACGCACCTGGGCCGCCGACTCCTCGCCGCTGACGTAGAGGACCCGGCGCTCGCCGTGCTCGCCGGCCCGCGCGGCGCGGGCCGCGACGTCGAGGAGCAGGGTGGACTTGCCGATCCCGGGCTCGCCGGCGACGAGCACGACGGCCCCGGGCACGAGGCCGCCGCCGAGGACCCGGTCGAACTCGGGGACGCCGGTGCTGCGGGCGACCGCGCGCCGGGCATCCACCTCGCCGATGGGGACGGCGGGACGCTCGAGGACCGCGACGGGCGCCGTGCGCGCGGTGGTGGTGCCGGTCTCGCCGACCGACCCCCACGCCTGGCACTCGCCGCAGCGACCCACCCACTTGGCGGTCTGCCACCCGCACTCCGAGCAGCGGTAGGCCGCCGCCCTCGCGCCTCGCCGGGCTCCCGTCGCCGCCATGGCGCCCACCCTAGGCAGCGGCACCGACAGCACCGGTGAGCCACCCCGTCGCCGCCGGACACGGCACGAGGGCCCCGGACCAGGTGGTCCGGGGCCCTCGGTGCCGCGGGGGCGGGCGACGTCAGCCGGCGACGACCTCGAGCTCGACGGTGGCCTGCACCTCCGGGTGCAGGCGGACGAGCGCGGTGTGCGTCCCC
>DASSQJ010000003.1:0-17681 GCA_035702545.1 Phycicoccus sp. | reverse complement strand
GCCTCGGGCTCGGGCCGGGGCCGGGTCACCGTCCGCGGACGCACGGTCCGTGGGGGCCGAGCAGCGCCGGCCGCCTCGGCCGCACCCCCAGCACCCCCACCCGCGCCGCCGCCGCCGAGACCGGTCCCGCGGGCCGGGCGGCTCGCCGCGGCGATCTCGGCCGGCTCGGCGGCGTGCTCGTCGAGCGCGGGCGGTGGCGGGACGGTCGCCATCCAGTCACCGAGCCGGTCCTTCTCGTGGAGCAGGTCGCGGATGTCGACCTCGGCGTACTCGAACTGGGGACTCCAGAAGAGGGCGTCGAACGGGCAGACCTCGACGCAGATCCCGCAGTACATGCAGAGCGAGAAGTCGATGGCGAACCGGTCGAGGACGTTGCGCTGGCGCTCGCGTCCGCCCGGGGCGGTCGGCGGCAGGGTCTCCTTGTGGGAGTCGATGTAGATGCACCAGTCGGGGCACTCGCGCGCGCAGAGCATGCACGACGTGCAGTTCTCCTCGAGGAGCGCGATGACGCCGCGGGTGCGCGGGGGCAGGGTGGGGGCGACGTCGGGGTACTCGGCGGTGTGCGAGGGCCGCAGGGCCGTCCGGGCCGTCGTCGCGAGACCGCGCAGCACGCCGGGCAGGCCGCCGCGGCCGCGGGTGTCGCGCTCGGGGGTGCTCACCAGCCCATCACCACCCCGACGCCGGTGAGGACGAGCTGGAACAGCGCGAGCGGCACGAGCCAGACCCAGGCGAGCCGCTGGAGCTGGTCCTCCCGCAGGCGCGGCCACGACACGCGGACCCAGATGACGGCCACGGCGACGACCAGCCCCTTGAGCAGGGTCCACAGCCAGCCGAGGGCATCCGGTGCCGGTCCGTGCCACCCGCCGAGCCAGAGCACGGCGACGAGCAGGGACATGACGACGATGCCGGAATACTCGGCGAGGAGGAAGAAGGCGAAGCGCAGGCCGCTGTACTCGGTCCAGGCGCCGAGGACGAGCTCGGCGTCGGCGATCGGCATGTCGAACGGGGGTCGCTGGAGCTCGGCCACGGCGGCGACGACGAAGACGACGAGGCCGGGCAGCTGCCAGAGCAGCCACCACGGCGTCCACCGCTCGGTGAGGACGGCGAGCGAGAGCGACCCGCCGGCGAGGGCCACGGACGCGACGGCGAGGACGATCGGCAGCTCGTAGGAGACGAGCTGGGCGGCGGCCCGCAGCCCCCCGAGGAGCGAGTACTTGTTGGCGCTCGACCAGCCGGCCATCAGGGTTCCCAGCGCCCCGACCGACGTCGCCGCGAGGACCAGCACGACCGAGGCCGGCACGTCGACGGCGGCGACGCCCGGGTGCACCGGGATGGTCGCCAGGGCGAGCAGGTAGGGGACGAGCGCGACCGCCGGCGCGAGCCGGAACACCCAGCGGTCGGCCGCCCGCGGGGTGATGTCCTCCTTCTGGACGAACTTCACCCCGTCGGCGACGAGCTGGGCCCAGCCGTGGAAGCCGCCGGCGTACATCGGACCGAGCCGGCCCTGCATGTGGGCCATCACCTTGTGCTCGGCCTGGCCGACGAGCAGCGGCAGGACGAGGAACGCCGCGAGGACGGCGACGGCCCGCAGGACGACGTCGAGGAGGGTCATCGCGGCCCCCACTCCGGCGGCGGGACGCCCGGTGCCTGGACCCGGCGCCGGCTCGGGGAGCGCGCCGACTCGTGGCCCTCCCCGGGCTCCTTGCCGCCGGGCCACGGCTTCGAGGCGCGGGCCGCGAGCTGGAAGGACTTGCGCAGCGGCGTCCCCTCGAACCCGTCGGGAAGGAGCAGCGGCCGCAGCCCGAACCCGGTGCCGTCGTCGTACCCCTCGAACTCGACGCCGAACATCTCGAAGGTCTCGCGCTCGTGCCACGCGGCG
Source organism: Phycicoccus sp. (assembly GCA_035702545.1). Classification (GTDB taxonomy): domain Bacteria; phylum Actinomycetota; class Actinomycetes; order Actinomycetales; family Dermatophilaceae; genus DASSQJ01. The sequence goes on along the minus strand of DASSQJ010000003.1, from coordinate 15,802 downwards.
CCGGCGAAGACGTCGGTGACCGAGGCGAGCGGCGTGCCGTCGGCGACCCGCGTCCGCAGGAGCAGCCCGCGCAGCGCACCGGGCCGGCCGACGTCGTAGAGGTGGCAGACGACGTCGAACCCGGGCGCCGCCTCGTCGTAGGTGCGGTCGACCGCGCTCAGCCAGTCGAGGAAGGCGTAGCCCTCCTCCAGGGCCGCGAGGACGGCGTCGTGCCAGCCCCCCGGCTCCACCTCGCGCGTCTCCTCCGCCACGTCGGCAGCCTAGCGAGCGGGCGCGTCGCCGGCCCGGGGCTCGCTGAGCACCGACTGGGCGGCGACGACCGCCAGTCCGGCCACGCCGACGAACCAGCCCCACGCGGTCCACCCCGCGGCGACCAGCCCGTACGCGGTGCCGGCGCACAGCACGAGGGCGATGAGCGTGCGCGCCCCCGCCCCGAGGCGCCAGCGGCCCTTGGGCGCCATGAACATCCCCCAGAGGACGAGGACGGCAGCGGTGGCCGCGAGCGCGGCGAGCCAGGCACCGAGGCCGCTCCCGACCGCCGCGTACGCGACGGCACCCACCCCGCCGAAGAGGGCGAGCTCGACGACGAAGGCGAGCGCGGCGAGCAGGGCCAGGCCCGGCGTGGAGAGGGCGTGGCCACCGCCCGGGCCCGCGCTCACGGCTTCGCCACGAGGTCTCGGGTGACCTCGCCCGCCGCGGCGGTGCGGTGGCCGGCGTACCGGCCCGGCTGTCGCGCCGCGATCCCCGACCCGGACACCCGCTCGGCGGCGATCTTCTCCTGGAGCCGGATGATGCCCTGGAGCAGCGCCTCGGGCCGAGGGGGGCAGCCGGGGACGTAGACGTCGACGGGGATGAGCTGGTCCACCCCCTTGGTCACCGAGTACGAGTCCCAGTACGGGCCGCCGGAGTTCGAGCACGCCCCGAACGAGATGACGTACTTCGGCTCCGGCATCTGGTCGTAGAGGCGGCGGATCGCCGGAGCCATCTTGTCGGTGACCGTGCCGGAGACGATCATGAGGTCGGCCTGGCGCGGCCCCGGGGCGAACGGGATGACCCCGAGCCGGATGAAGTCGTGGCGGCCCATCGACGTCGCGATGAACTCGATCGCGCAGCAGGCCAGGCCGAAGTTGAAGACCCAGAGCGAGTACCGGCGCCCCCAGTTGAGGACGACCCGGATCGGCTTCGGGGCGTGCTCGGAGACCGGCCCGACCCGCGGCATCGGCAGGTCGACGCTCACGAGAGGTCCCATCGGAGCAGGCCGCGGCGGGCGGCGTGGAGCAGGCCGACGAGGACGACGCCGACGAAGACCACCACCTCGACGAGCGAGGCGAGCCCGAGGTCGGCGTCGCGCAGGACCAGCGCCCACGGGAAGAGGTAGACCGCGTCGACGGCGAAGACGACGTAGAGGAAGGCGAAGGAGATGTACCGCACCTGGCTCTGGGCCCAGCCGGTCCCGACCGGGTCCACGCCCGACTCGTAGGTCCGCAGCCCGGCCTCGGTCACCGCACGTGGTGCGACGAGCCGGCGCACGACCATGGCGGCCGTCACGAGGAGCACGCCGGCCAGCAGGACGGCAGCGGCGGCGAGGTAGCCCTCCATGGCCGCGAGCCTAGCCCCCGAGTTCCGCGGGACCGGCGTGAACAGCACCGGCCCGCGACGTACGATGAGAGGCGCTGTGCCTGCGGCACCGTGGGGGCAGCTGCCATCCTCCGCCGACCCGCAAGGCACCGACCGTGACGAGCAAGACCGTCCAGACCCTCGACCGCGTCGTCATCCGGTTCGCCGGGGACTCCGGGGACGGGATGCAGCTGACCGGCGACCGGTTCACCTCCGACACCGCCGCCGTCGGGAACGACCTCTCGACGCTGCCGAACTTCCCCGCCGAGATCCGCGCCCCGCAGGGCACCCTGCCCGGCGTGTCGAGCTTCCAGCTGCACTTCGCGGACCACGACGTCCTCACACCCGGCGACGCCCCCGACGTCCTCGTCGCGATGAACCCGGCCGCCCTCAAGGCCAACCTCGGGGACGTCCCCCGCGGGGCGACGATCATCGTCAACACCGACGAGTTCACGGCGCGCAACCTCGGCAAGGTCGGCTACGCGGTCAACCCTCTCGAGGACGGCAGCCTCGACTCCTGGCAGGTCCACCCCGTCGCGCTGACGTCGATCACGGTCGAGGCGCTGGCCCGCTTCGACGGGCTGACCCGCAAGGAGAAGGAACGGGCGAAGAACATGTTCGCCCTCGGCCTCCTCTCGTGGATGTACACCCGGCCGACGGCCGGGACCGAAGCCTTCCTCAAGGCCAAGTTCTCCGCACGCCCGGACATCCTCGAGGCCAACCTCGAGGCGCTGCGCGCCGGCTGGAACTTCGGCGAGACGACGGAGGAGTTCGGGACGACGTACGTCGTGGCGCCCGCGGCGATGCCGGCCGGCACCTACCGCAACATCACCGGCAACACCGCCCTCGCGCTCGGCCTCGTGGCCGCCGCCCACCGCGCGGGCCTGCCCCTGGTGCTCGGCAGCTACCCCATCACCCCGGCGTCCGACATCCTGCACGCGCTCGCGGCGCTGAAGCGGCACGGCGTCACCACGCTGCAGGCCGAGGACGAGATCGCCGGGATCGGCATCGCCCTCGGCGCCTCGTACGGCGGAGCCGTCGGGGTGACGACGACCTCCGGGCCCGGGATCGCCCTGAAGTCCGAGACGATCGGCCTCGCCGTCTCGCTCGAGCTGCCGCTCGTCGTCGTCGACATCCAGCGCGGCGGCCCGTCGACCGGCCTGCCGACCAAGACCGAGCAGGCCGACCTCCTCCAGGTGATGTTCGGTCGCAACGGTGAGTCGCCGGTGCCGGTCCTCGCCCCGAGCACGCCCGCCGACTGCTTCGCCGCCGCCCTCGACGCGGTCCGCATCGCGACGACGTACCGGACCCCGGTCGTGCTGCTCTCCGACGGCTACCTCGCCAACGGCTCCGAGCCGTGGGCGGTACCGGCCGTCGAGGACCTCCCCGACATCCACGTCGACCTCACGACCGCCCCGAACGACACCGACGCCGACGGCGACCCGGTCTTCCACCCGTACCTGCGCGACCCGGAGACCCTCGCCCGGCCGTGGGCCGTCCCCGGCACGCCCGGCCTCGAGCACCGCATCGGCGGCATCGAGAAGGCCGACGTCACGGGCAACATCTCCTACGAGCCCGAGAACCACGACCGGATGGTGCGGCTGCGCCAGGCCAAGGTCGACGGCATCGAGGTGCCCGAGCTCGAGGTCGACGACCCGAGCGGAGCGGCCCGCGTCCTCGTCCTCGGCTGGGGCTCGACGTACGGGCCGGTCGCGGCGGCGACCCGGGTGGTCCGCAACGCCGGCCATCCGGTGGCCCGCGCGCACCTGCGCCACCTCAACCCGTTCCCGGCGAACCTCGGCGAGGTCATGCACCGCTACGACCGGGTCGTCGTCCCCGAGATGAACCTCGGCCAGCTCGCGCTCCTCCTGCGCGCGCGCTACCTCGTCGACGTCCGCTCCTACACCGCCGTGCGCGGGCTGCCGTTCACGACGGTCGAGCTCGCCGACGTCATCTCCCAGACCCTCGAGGAGCTCTCGTGACCACCACCGACGTCGGGATGCCCGACAGCGGCCTCCAGCACGTCCCCCACCTCGGCGCCGACGCGGCCCGGCTGTCCAAGAAGGACTTCACCTCCGACCAGGAGGTCCGCTGGTGCCCCGGCTGCGGCGACTACGTCATCCTCGCCGCGGTCCAGTCCTTCCTCCCCGAGCTCGGCCTGCGCAGGGAGAACATCGTCTTCGTCTCGGGGATCGGCTGCTCCTCACGCTTCCCGTACTACCTCGACACCTACGGGATGCACTCCATCCACGGGCGTGCCCCGGCGATCGCCACGGGCCTGGCCACCTCGCGCCCCGACCTGTCCGTGTGGGTCGTCACCGGCGACGGCGACGCCCTGTCCATCGGCGGCAACCACCTCATCCACGCCCTGCGCCGCAACGTCAACCTGACGATCCTGCTCTTCAACAACCAGATCTACGGGCTGACCAAGGGCCAGTACTCCCCCACCTCCCGGGCCGGCTCGGTGACGAAGTCCACCCCGATGGGCTCGATCGACTCGCCGTTCAACCCGGTCTCGCTCGCCCTCGGCGCCGAGGGGACCTTCGTCGCACGGGCCATGGAGTCCGACCGGACCGAGCTCACCGCCATCCTCCGGGCGGCCGCCGAGCACCGCGGCACCGCGCTCGTCGAGATCTACCAGAACTGCCCCATCTTCAACGACGGCGCCTTCGAGGTCCTCAAGGACCGGACCGAGCAGGCCGCGCGGATCGTCCGGCTGCGCGCCGGCGAGCCGGTGGCGGTGGGGCCGGAGGACGACCGGCGCGTCCTCGTCCGTGTCCCCGGCGGGGGGACCGAGTTCGTCCCCGAGGCCGAGGCGGCGGGCCGCGACGTCGTCGTCCACGACCCGTTCGCCGACGACCCGAGCCAGGCCTTCGCCCTTTCGCGGCTCGACACCCCGGAGATGACCCACGTCCCGATGGGGATCTTCCGCCAGGTCTCCGCACCGACCTACGACGACCAGGTCCGCGCCCAGGTCACCGGTGCCGTCGAGGCCGCCGGCGGACCCGCCGGCGACGACGACCTCGCCGAGCTGCTCCGCGGGCGGGACACCTGGACCGTGGGGTGAGCGCCGCCCACGAGGCGGATGCCGAGCTGCGCCGGGGAACGGCGTACGGGTTCCTCGCGTACGGCATCTGGGGCCTGTTCCCCCTCTACTTCGCCGCCCTCGCGCCGGCGGGCGCGTTCGAGATCCTCGCCCACCGCATCCTGTGGACCCTGGCCTTCTGCGTCTCGGTCCTCCTGCTCCGGCGCGACCTCGGCTGGGTCCGGGGGTTCGCCTCGCGGCCCCGGCTCGTCGGGGGCATCACCGTCGCCGGGCTGCTCATCGCGGGGAACTGGACGGTCTACGTCCTCGCCGTGCTCACCGGCCGGACCTACGAGGCGGCCCTCGGCTACTTCCTCAACCCCATCGTCACCGTGGCCCTGGGGGTGGTGGTCCTCCGGGAGCGGCTCCGGGTGCTCCAGTGGGTCGCGGTCGGCATCGGCGCGGTCGCCGCGGTGTACCTCACCGTCGCCGGGGGCGTCGTCCCGTGGATCCCGCTCGTCCTCGCGTTCTCCTTCGGCCTCTACGGGCTGACGAAGAAGAAGGTCGGCGCCACGCTCGCCGCGATGCACTCGCTCGCCGCCGAGACGACGGTGCTCGCCCCGGTCGCGGTGGCCGTCCTCCTCGTCCTCGGGTCGCGCGGCGAGACGACGTTCGGCGGCCACGGCGGATGGCACACCGCGCTCCTCGTGCTCTCGGGCGTCGTCACCGCCGTCCCGCTGCTCCTCTTCGCCGCGGCCGCCCGGAGGATCCCGCTCGTCACCGTCGGGCTCATCCAGTTCATCACGCCGATGCTGCAGCTCCTCGTCGGCGTCACCCTGCTCGGAGAGCACGTCACCCCGCGACTGTGGGTGGGGTTCGGGATCGTCTGGGTGGCCCTCGCCGTCCTCACGTGGGACTCGCTGCACGCGGCGACGCGGGGCCGGCGGGCCGCTGTCGAGGACATCGAGGACACCGAGCTCGCCGAGGCCGCCGAGCCCTGCCCCTGAGCGGCGGAGGCGCCCCGCCTCCACGGACATGTGGGACACGCCGGGGACCCTCGGCGTGTTCACACACGTCCGCAGGGATGGGGCCGTGGCTCAGTCGCCGAGGACGTGCCGCAGGTGCGCGTTCGTGAACCGGCGGTCCGGGTCGAGCCGGTCGCGGACCGTGAGGAAGTCCTCGAAGCGCGGGTAGAGCTCGCGAAGCCGGTCCGCGCCGAGGGAGTGCATCTTCCCCCAGTGCGGGCGGCCGTCGTGCTCGGCGACGATCGCCTCGAAGGCCGCGAAGTACGCGTGGTGCTCCATCCGGTGGTACTGGTGGACCGCGACGTACGCGTTGTCGCGCTCGTGGGCCGTGGAGAGCCAGATGTCGTCGGCCGCGATGAAGCGGACCTCGACGGGGAAGGGCAGCGCCTCGCCGCTGCGGTCGATCCACGCCCGCAGCTCGCGCAGGACCGCGGCGACCGAGGAGCGGGGCACGGCGTACTCGCTCTCGACGAACCGCACGTCCCGGCTCGAGCAGAAGACCCGCCACGAGTCGTCGACGTACTCGCGGGAGGACATGGCAGCGGCCGAGGCCCGGTTGAGGGTGGGCACGACGGACGGCCGCGCCGCGCCGACCCGGTTGACGACCTCGTAGACCCGGTTCGCGAGGAGGTCGTCGTCGAGCCAGCGGCGCCACCCGGGAAGCGGGCCGGGCCCCTCCCCGGGCTGCACGCGGTCGTTGCGCTTGACCATGGCCCGGTCGGTGTACGGGAACCAGAGGACGTCGAGGTGGTCGTGGGCGTCGGCCTCGTCCTGGATGACCTCGAGCAGGCCGGCGAACGACTGCGCGGCCTCGCGGGCGTGCAGCCGGAAGGCGGGGACGCACTGGAGCTCGACCTCGACGACGACCCCGAGCGCACCGAGCCCGACCCGGGCCGCCTGGAACACCTCCGGCTCGTGCTCGGCCGAGCAGGAGAGCAGCGACCCGTCGGCGAGGACGAGGGTGAGGCCGCAGATGGAGGCGGCGATGCCCTGGAGGCGCGTGCCGGTGCCGTGGGTGCCGGTCGCGACGGCGCCGCTCACCGTCTGCCGGTCGATGTCGCCGAGGTTGGGCAGGGCCAGGCCGAGCGCCTGGAGGGCCGGGTTCAGCTCGTGGAGCGGGGTCCCGGCGAGCACGCGCACGCGCATCCGCTCCCGGTCCACGGACACGACGCCGCTCAGGCCGTCGAGGCGCAGGACGACCCCGTCCGTCGCGACGAGCGGGGTGAACGAGTGGCCGGAGCCCGCCGGGCGCAGCACCGCCCCGCGCGTCCCGGCGGCGCGCACGGCCGCGACGACGCCCTCCACGCCGGACACCGTCGAGACCGCCGAGGGCGTCACGACGACGTTGCCTGCCCAGTTCCGCCACGCCGCGCTCATCCGAAGTTCCTTCCCTCGCCACGGTAGGTCGGCACGGTCTCCTCGATCTGCTCGCCGCGCACGAGGTGGAGCGCGTCGAAGCGCTCGAGCAGCTCGCCCGCCTTGGCGCCGCGCATCCACACCCGGTCACCGAGGCGCAGCCCGTCGACGCCGGGGCCGCGCACCGGGGTCTGCACCTCGCCGGCGGCCTCGGTCCGCAGCAGCGACCACGGGCGGCGTACCGGCGAGGGCACCCGGGACCACCCCGGCTCGCCGCTCGCGACGTAGCCGCCGCCGAAGGTCGTGACGATGCCCGGCGCGGGGCGGCGGACCACCGGCAGCGCGAAGGCCATCGCGGGGCGCGGGGCGAAGGCGTCGTAGCCGTCGAAGAGGGTCGGGGCGTAGAGCCCGGAGCCGGCGGCGAGCTCGGTCACCGCGGTGTCGCCGCCGAACGTGTGGAGGCTGCCCGTCCCGCCCCCGTTGACGAAGGCGAGGGCGACCTCGGCCCGGACCGCTGCCACGACCGCGGCCCGGCGCTCGAGCAATTCGTGGACCGAGCGGCGCTTGAGGGCCCGCACGTGCGGGCCGGCGTCGGGCAGGCCGGCGACCTGGGCGTCGTAGAACATCACGCCCCGCACGACGAGCCCGACCCCCTGGGCGGCGCGGACGACCGCGAGCGCGTCGACGGGGGTGCGCGTCGGCGACCGCCGGACGCCGAGGTGGGCGCGGCCGACGCGCACGGAGGCGTCGACGTCGACGGCGACCCCGAGGCCGCGGACCGACTCCCCGAGGGTGTCCCGGAGCCACCGGACGTGCTCGACGGAGTCGACGGTCAGCGTCACCTCCTCGCGCAGCCGGTCGTCCGTCGCGACCGTGCGCATCGCCTCGACGTCGACCGACGGGTAGGCGACGAACACGTCCCGCAGCCCGGCACGGGCCAGCCAGACCGCCTCGGCGACGGCGTAGGCCATGACGCCCGCGTACCCCGGCCGGGCGAGGACCCGCTCGAGCACCGCCCGGCAGCGCAGCGACTTCGACGCGACCCGGACCGGTCGGCCCGCCGCCCGGCGCACGAGGTCGTCGGCGTTGGCCTCGAGCGCGTCGAGGTCGAGGACGACGAGCGGGGCGGGCAGCCCGGCCGTGGCGGCGTCCCAGGCGGCCGTCGCCGCGTCGGGCATCGGGGCCACGTCAGCCGGTGCGGGTGACGACGCCGGTGGCGAGGGCGTGGAGCGCGTCCTTGGCCTCGCTCGGCGGTAGGTCGGCGAGGACCTCCTGGGCCTGGCGGGCCACTGCCCGGGTGTGCGCGCGGGCCAGTTCCATCGCGGGGTGGGCGCGCAGCAGGCGAAGCACCTCGTCGAGCCGCTCGTCGTCGTCGAGGTCCCCGGCCAGCAACGCCTGGAGCCGGGCGTCCGCCGGGTCCTCGGAGGCCAGGACGTGGAGGACGGGCAGCGTGCGCTTGCCCTCCCGCAGGTCGGTTCCCGGGGTCTTCCCGGTCTCGTCGGCGTCGGAGGCGATGTCGATGAGGTCGTCGGCGAGCTGGAAGGCGACCCCGAGCCGCTCGCCGTACTCGCGCATCGTCGTCACCACCTCGGGTGGGCACCCGGAGAACATCGCGCCGTACCGGGCCGCGGTCGCGATGAGCACGCCCGTCTTGTCGGCGAGGACCTGGAGGTAGTAGTCGACCGGGTCGACCCCCGCCGGGGCGGGCCGGTCGTCGCGGATCTGGCCGGCGCAGAGCCGGACGAAGGTCTGAGCCTGGATCTTCACGGCCTCGGGACCGAGGTCCGCGACGATGTCGGACGCGGTGCCGAAGAGGAGGTCTCCGACGAGGATCGCCGTCGAGTTGCCGTAGCGGGCGTTGGCGCTCGGAGCTCCCCGGCGCACGTCGGCCTCGTCCATGACGTCGTCGTGGTAGAGCGAGGCGAGGTGGGTCAGCTCGACCCCGGCCGCCGCCGCGACGACCCGCTCGTCGATGCCCGCGCCGAGCTCCGCGGCGAGCAGGGTGAGCAGCGGCCGGAACCGCTTGCCGCCGGCCTCGGTGAGGTGGGCGCTCGCCTCGGCGATGAACGGGTCCTCGTGGTCGACCCGCCGCTCGATGAGGGCGTTGACGGCCGCGAGGCCCTCGGCGAGCCGGGCCCGCAGGGCCTCGCTCGCCCCGGGCAGGGCGAGCACCGAGGGGGTCCCGCGCGACCCGGTCACGGTGGTGCTGCTCACAAGAGGAAGTGCGAGGCCGAGCTCGCCCACGACAGGACCAGGGCGGGCGCCACGCCGGCGACGACGGTGACGGCGACGCCGACCGTGATCGCGATGGTCGACGGGACGGACGGGGTGAGCGCGACGACGCCCTCGACCGGGTCGGTGAAGTACATGAGGACGATGAGCCGGACGTAGACGAACGCCGTCACCGCGGACGCGAGCACGCCGACGACGACCATGACGACACCGGGGGTGCCGGACTGGACTGCCGGGGCGAACGTCGCGAACTTCGCGGTGAAGCCCGAGGTGAGCGGGATGCCCGCGAAGGCGAGGAGGAGGAAGGCGAAGATCCCCGCCACGACCGGGTGGCGCCGGCCCAGGCCGGCCCACTGCGAGAGGTGCGAGGCCTCCGAGCCCTCCTGGCGCACCATGGCGACGATCGCGAAGGCGGCGATCGTCATCGCCCCGTAGGCGACGAGGTAGAACATCACGCCGCTGATCGCCGCCTGGGAGAAGGCGAGGACCCCGACGAGGATGAACCCGGCGTGCGCGATGGAGCTGTACGCGAGGAGGCGCTTGACGTCGGTCTGGGTCACCGAGAGGACGGCGCCGACGATCATGGTGAGGATCGCGATGACGACGATGGCCATCTGCCAGTCCCACCGGTTGGGGGCGATGCCGACGTAGGCGAGGCGCAGGATCGCCCCGAACGCGGCGAGCTTGGTGCACGCGGCCATGAAGCCGGTGACCGGCGTCGGGGCGCCCTGGTAGACGTCCGGGGTCCACGAGTGGAACGGCACCGCGCCGACCTTGAAGAGCAGGCCGACCATCGTGAGGACGACCCCGGGGAGGAGGAACCCGTCGAGGTCGCCGGCGTTCACCGAGATCGCCCGCGAGATCTCCTTGAGGTCCACGGAGCCGGCGTAGCCGTAGAGCAGCGCGGTCCCGAAGAGGAAGAACGCGCTCGAGAAGGCCCCGAGGAGGAAGTACTTGAGCGCGGCCTCCTGGGAAAGCAGCCGCCGCCGCCGGGCCAGCCCGGTCATGACGTAGAGCGGGAGGGAGAGCACCTCGAGGCCGACGAACATCGTGATGAGGTCGTTGGCGCTGACGAAGATCATCATCCCGAAGACCGCGAAGAGGGTGAGCGGGAAGGCCTCGCTCGTCGCGTAGCCGGCCCGCGTCGCCGCGGCCTCCTGGGTCGACCCGGGGGTCGAGGCCCCCATCGGGGTGAACGCGTCGGACCCGACCCCGCCGAAGCGCTCGGCCATGACGAGGACGCCGATGAGGGCGAGGAGGAGGAGCGCGCCCTGGAGGAAGACCGCCACACCGTCGATGGCGACCGAGCCGCCGAGGGTGATCGTCGTCGCGTCGCGCGACCAGAGCAGCAGGGCGCCGAAGGCCGCGAGGAGGGTGAGCGAGGTCAGCCACACCTGGATGGCGTGCCGGCTGCCCCGGGGCGCGAACGCCTCGACGAGCGTGCCGACGAGCGCGCCGGCCACGACGACAAGCATCGGGGCGACGGCCGCATAGCTGATCTGGACGGCCTCGAAGGCGGCGGGCATCACTGGGCACTCCCGGAGGCGGTGGTGGTCGGCGCGGGGTCGGTGACGCCGACGATCTGCAGCGTCTTCTCCACGGCCGGGTTGACGAGGTCGAGGACCGGCTTGGGGAAGAAGCCGAGGACGAGGAACGAGGCGATGATCGGCGCGACGACCCACTTCTCGCGGGCCGAGAGGTCGACCGGCGCCGTGCCCTCGGGGAACTCCGGCTTGGGACCGGTCATCAGCCGCTGGTACATGAGGAGGATGTAGAGCGCCGCGAGGATGATCCCCACCGCCGCGATGACGGCCGCCACCCGGTACCGCATGAAGGTGCCCTGGAGGACGAGGAACTCCGAGACGAACGACGACAGGCCGGGGAGGGCCAGGCTCGAGAGCCCCGCGACGAGGAAGGTCCCCGCGAGGACAGGGGTGACCCGCTGCCAGCCGCCGTAGTCGGGGATCCGCTTGCTGCCGTGGCGGGCCACGAGGAAGCCGGCGAGGAGGAAGAGCCCGGCGGTCGAGAAGCCGTGGTTGACCATGTAGAGGGTCGAGCCGGCCCCGCCGACGCTCGTCATCGCGAAGATGCCGAGGACGATGAAGCCGAAGTGGCTGATCGAGGTGAAGGCGATGAGCCGCATCATGTCGGTCTGGCCGATGGCGAGCAGCGCGCCGTAGATGACCGAGATGACGGCGAGGGTGATGACGACCGGGGTGGCCCACCGCGAGGCCTCGGGGAAGAGCTGGAGCCCGAAGCGGATCATCCCGTAGGTGCCGACCTTGTCGAGGACGCCGACGAGGAGCACCGCGGTCGCCGGGCGGGCCTCGGTCGCGGCGTCCGGCAACCACGTGTGGACCGGCCACATCGGGGCCTTGACGGCGAAGGCGACGAAGAACCCGACGAACATCCACCGCAGCGCCCCGGTCGAGGCGTCGAGGTTGCCGATGAGGTTCTGGACGAGGAAGCCCTGCTCGCCGCCCGGGCCGGCGAAGTACACCGCGATGACCGAGACGAGCATGACGAGCCCGCCGGCGAGGGAGAAGAGGAGGAACTTCATCGCGGCGTACTGGCGCCGCGGGCCGCCGAAGAGCCCGATGAGGAAGTACACCGGGATGAGCATCGCCTCGAAGAAGACGTAGAAGAGGAAGACGTCGGTCGCGGCGAACACGCCGACCATGAACGCCTCGAGGACGAGCATGAGGGCGAAGTACCGCTTGGTCCGCGAGGCCGCCTCGGCCTCGGCGAGCGCCAGCGCCTCGGGGGTCTCGTCGAGGGCGACGGGGGCGATGTCGTTCCACGCGGCGAGCAGGCACACCGGCGTGAGGATCGCGGCCATGACGATGAGCGAGAGCGCGATGCCGTCGACACCGAGGGCGTAGGACACCCCGAACTGCGGGATCCACGAGTGGGTCTCGGTGAGCTGGAACTGCTCGCTCGATCCGGTGTCGTACGCGACCCACGCCATGACGGCGAGGACGAGGGTGAGGAGCGAGGCCCCGAGCGCGATCGGCCGGGCGAGTCGGGCCGAGCCGCGCGGGAGCAGCGCGACGACCAGCGCCCCGACCGCCGGCACGACGAGCATGAGCGTGAGCAGGGGCAGGGAGTTCACTGGATCACCCACAGAGCACCGAGGACGACGACGACGCCGGTGAGCATCGTCAGGGCATACGAGCGTGCGTATCCGGTCTGGACCCTCCGCAACCGCGAGGACAGCCCACCGACGAGGGCGGCGGTCCCGCCGACCGCCCCGTCGACCCCGCGGGCGTCGGCGAAGACGAGCGCCCGGGTCAGGTGGATGCCCGGCCGCATGAAGAGGCCCTCGTTGACGGCGTCCTGGTAGAGGTCGACGCGCGCGGCCCGGGTGAGGGTGTTGCCCCGTGGTGCGACCTCGGGGACGTCCTCGCGCCAGTACCTCGCCCACGCGAGGTAGATCCCGATCGCCACGAAGGCCAGGGTCAGCGTCATGAGGACCGGCACCCCGAGGACGGGGTTCTCCTCGCCGTGCTCGCCGACGACCGGGGCGAGCCAGGACGTCAGGGCCTGGGTCGGGCCGAGGGCCAGGCCGAGCAGGGCCGAGCCGACCGCGAGGACCATCATCGGGACCGTCATGACGAGGGGGGACTCGTGCGGGTGGAACCGGTCGTCCTCCTCCCAGCGGCGCTTGCCGTGGAAGGTCATGAAGAACAGGCGCGACATGTAGAAGGCCGTGATCCCGGCACCGACGAGCGCGGCGCCGCCGAGCACCCAGGGCCGCCAGCCCTCGCCGACGAAGGCGGCCTCGATGATCGCGTCCTTGGACCAGAAGCCGGAGAACGGCGGGACGCCGAGGATGGCGAGCCAGCCCAGCCCGAAGGTCACCCAGGTGATCTTCATGACGGTGGACAGGCCGCCGAAGCGCCGCATGTTGACCTCGTCGTCCATGCCGTGCATGACCGAGCCGGCGCCGAGGAACATCCCGGCCTTGAAGAAGCCGTGGGTCAGCAGGTGGAAGATCGCGAAGGCGTACCCCACGGGCCCGAGTCCGGCGGCGAGCATCATGTAGCCGATCTGGCTCATCGTCGAGGCCGCGAGGGCCTTCTTGATGTCGTCCTTCGCGCAGCCGACGATCGCCCCGAAGATCAGCGTGATGGCGCCGACGATGGCGACGGCCAGGGCGGCGTCGGGCGCGGCCGTGTAGATGACGTTGGAGCGGACGACGAGGTAGACGCCGGCGGTGACCATCGTCGCCGCGTGGATGAGTGCGGACACCGGTGTCGGGCCGGCCATCGCGTCCCCGAGCCAGGACTGGAGCGGGAACTGGGCGGACTTGCCGCAGGCCCCGACGAGGAGGAGCAGCCCCATCGCGACGAGCGCCCCCTGGTTGGCGTTCGCGACACCGGCGTTGACCGTCGCGAAGTCGACGCTGCCGAAGGTCACGAACATCACCATGATGGCGATGGAGAGGCCCAGGTCGCCGACCCGGTTGACGATGAACGCCTTGTTCGCCGCGGTGGCGTACGCCGGGTTCCAGTTCCAGAAGCCGATGAGCAGGTAGCTCGCGAGGCCGACGCCCTCCCAGCCGACGAAGAGGAGCAGGTAGCTGTCGGCGAGGACGAGGAGGAGCATCGCCGCGACGAAGAAGTTGAGGTAGGCGAAGAACCGCCGCTTGTCGGGGTCGTGCTCCATGTAGCCGAGCGAGTACACGTGGATGAGCGACCCGACGAAGGTGATGAGCATGACGAAGCTCATCGACAGCGGGTCGACGAGCAGGCCGACGTTGAGCTGGAAGGCACCGGCCGGCACCCAGTCCCAGAGGGTCAGGTGCATCGCCCGCTGGTCGGAGCCGAGCCCGAGGAGCTGGACGAGGATGACGAGGCCGACGAGGAAGCTCGCCCAGGACAGCCCGACCGCGAGGAGCGGGCCGAACCGGTCGGTGCGCCGCCCCCCGAGGAGCAGCACGGCCGCACCGATGAGGGGCAGCGCGACGAGCAGCCACGCGACGGCGGAGGCTCCGCTCGCGTCCGCGGCGGCCGCCGCTCCACCCTCGGTGATGAGTGAGGTCACTGTCGCTCCTTACAGCTTCAGCAGGTTCGCGTCGTCGACCGAGGCCGACCGGCGGGACCGGAAGATCGCCATGATGATCGCGAGGCCGACGACGACCTCCGCGGCCGCGACGACCATGACGAAGAGGGCGAAGACCTGCCCGTCGAGGTTGCCGTGCATCCGGGCGAAGGTCACGAAGACGAGGTTGGTCGCGTTGAGCATCAGCTCGACGCCGAGGAAGACGATGATCGCGTTGCGCCTCGTGAGGACGGTCGCCCCGCCGATGACGAAGAGGATCGTCGCCAGGTAGACGTAGTTGACCAGGCTCACCGCTCGCTCCCTTCCCGGACGTCCTGCTCGATCTCGCGCCCGCTCTCGGTGAAGACCTCCGGGGAGCGGTTCTGCTCGCGCGCGCTGAGGACCCGCGAGACGGACAGCTCGGACGGGGTGCCGTCGGGCAGCAACGCCGGGGTGTCGACGGCGTTGTGCCGGGCGTAGACACCGGGCGCCGGCAGGCCGGCGAGGTTCTCGCCCTCGCGGAAGCGGCGCTTGCTCCACTCGCGCTGGTTCGGGCCGCGCCCGAGGCGCTCGCGGTGCGCCAGCACCATGGCGCCCAGCGCCGCCGTGATGAGCAGGGCGCTGGTGATCTCGAAGACCCAGACGTAACGGCCGAAGATCAGCTGCGCCACGGCCGAGACGTTGCCGGTCTGGGCGTTGATCGCCGTGACGCCCACCGGCTCGCCGATGGCCGCCTGACCGATCGCCGTGGTGAGGATGCCGGCCAGGCCGATGCTCAGCACGACCGTGGCCCAGCGCTGCCCGGTGAGGGTCTCGACCAGGCTGTCGGAGGAGTCGACGCCGATGAGCATGAGCACGAAGAGGAACAGCATCATCACGGCGCCGGTGTAGACGAAGATCTGGATGACGCCGAGGAAGTCGGCGTTCTGGGCGATGTAGAACACGCCCAGGATGATCATCGTCATCGCCACGCCGATGGCGGCGTGGACGGCCTTGCGCGCGAACACCAGGCCCAGCGCCCCGACGACCGCGAGCGGCGCCAGGATGTAGAACAGGACCGCCTCGCCCGTGCTGGTCACGAGGTCACCTCCGCGTCGTCGGTGTGGCGCGCGTGCTGCTCGACGTACTCGCGCTGGGTGTCGGTGGCCGCGGACACCTTGCCGAGGTAGTAGTCGCGCTCCTCCATGCCGTCGGCCATCGGGAACGGCGGCTGGAGCATGCCCTGCTGCAGCGGGGCGAGCAGCTGGTCCTTGGTGTAGATCAGGTCGGCGCGGTTGTTGTCGGCCAGCTCGTAGAAGTTGGTCATCGTGAGCGCCCGGGTGGGACAGGCCTCGATGCACAACCCGCAGAAGATGCAGCGCAGGTAGTTGATCTGGTAGACGCGGCCGTAGCGCTCGCCGGGGCTGAACCGCCCGGCGCCGCCCTCGGTGTCGTCGTTGTTCGCGCCCTCGACGAGGATCGCGTCGGCGGGGCAGGCCCAGGCGCACAGCTCGCAGCCGACGCA
>DASSQJ010000002.1:0-5963 GCA_035702545.1 Phycicoccus sp. | reverse complement strand
TGCCTCCACGGTAGGTCAGTCGAACCTCACGTGCCCGGGACGTGCGGACCGACCATGATGGGGCCATGCGGACCGTGAGCGTCGAGCAGCTGGGTCGTCACTTCGCCTCCCTCGCCGGGAACCCCCGGGTCGTCGTGTCGGGGAACATGGCCGTCCCGTGGGAGGCGGTGCACGCCCTCGACGAGAACAAGGACACCTACGTCGTCCACGCCCTCAACGCACCGCCGGGCATCCCCGACCGCGAGGGCGTCGTCGCCGAGACGTGCTTCGTCGGGGCCGGGATGCGCAAGCACTCGAACCTCTCGTACGTCCCGAGCCGGCTCTCCCTCGTGCCGGTCCTGCTGCGTCGCCGGCTCCCCGCCGACGTCGTCATCGTCCACTGCGCGCCGCCGCGGGACGGCCAGCTCTCCCTCGGCATCGAGGTCAACGTCCTCCCGGCGGCGATCGAGGGCTGCCGCCAGCGCTCCGGGCGCGTCATCGCGGTCATCAACGACCAGATGCCGTACACCTACGGCGACGCCCAGGTGCCGGTCGAGGCCGTCGACCTCGCCATCGAGGTCTCCAGCCCGATCGCGAGCCACGAGCCGGTGGAGCCGGACGAGAACAGCCGCGCGATCGGCGAGCGGGTGGCCAGCCGGGTGAGCGACGGCGCGACCCTCCAGATGGGGATCGGCGGGGTGCCCGACGCCACCCTCGCCGCGCTGACCCAGCGCAAGGACCTCCGGATCTGGACCGAGATGTTCTCCGACGGGGTGCTCGAGCTCGACCGGGTCGGGGCCCTCGAGAAGGACACGCCCCTCACGGCCTCGTTCCTCTTCGGCTCCCGCGAGCTCTACGACTGGCTCGACGGCAACCACCGGGTGCGGATGATGCGTACGGAGCACACGAACGACCCCGGCCTCATCGCCCAGCAGCGCTTCATGACCTCGGTGAACACCGCGCTGGAGGTCGACCTGTTCGGGCAGGCCAACGCCTCGCGGATCAACGCGCGCATCTACTCGGGGTTCGGCGGGCAGACGGACTTCATCGTCGGCGCCCTGCACTCCAGTGGCGGTCAGTCGTTCATCGCCCTGCGCTCGTGGCACCCGAAGGCGGACGTGTCGACCGTCGTGCCGCTCCTCGACGAGCCGGTGACGAGCTTCCAGCAGAGCGCCATCGTCACCGAGCACGGCGTGGCCGAGCTGTGGGGGTACGACCAGCAGGCGCAGTGCCGGCACATCATCCGCGACGCCGCGCACCCGGACGTCCGGGACGAGCTGTGGGAGGAGGCCCGGCACCTGGGCCTGGCCTGATGGGCGACCTCGCCGGCGCGGTCCGCGCGGCGCTCGAGGGGGCGGGCGACCCGGAGCGGGCGCGGGCGCAGCAGGCGTACATGCGGTCGGCCATGCCGTTCCGCGGTGTCCCGTCGCCCGAGCTGCGCCGGCTGCTGCGACCGGTGCTCGGCGATCCGGGGACGGCCCCGGCCGACCGGGCCGAGTGGGAGGCGGCGGTCCGTGGACTGTGGGACGGCGCCGCGTACCGGGAGGAGCGGTACGCGGCGATCGCGGTGGCGAGGATGCGGGTCGCGCGGCCGTGGCAGGACGTCGTGACGCTGGACCTGTACCGCCACCTCGTCGCCACCGGTGCCTGGTGGGACCTCGTCGACCCGGTGGCCGTCGACCTCGTGGGCCCGATCCTCTTGCGGGACAGGGATGCCGCGACGCCGGTCGTCCGCTCGTGGGCCGTGGCCGACGACCTCTGGCTACGACGGACCGCGCTCATCGCCCAGCTGAAGCACCGTGAGGACACCGACGTCGGGCTGCTCGCTGAGGTGGTCGACGCCAACCTCGAGGGCAGCCCGTTCGGGAACGAGTTCTTCGTCCGCAAGGCGATCGGGTGGGCGCTGCGCCAGTACGCGCGGACCGACCCCGCCTGGGTGGCCGGGTTGGTGGCGTCGCGGGGGGAGCGGCTGTCCGGCCTGTCCCGCCGCGAGGCCCTCAAGCACCTCTGACCGGCCGGGTGATCCGAGCCCGGGGACGGAGGATGGTCGCGGGCGCCACAGGCCCCGCCCCGTCTGGGAGAGTGCCGGGCGTGCCCGCCCCCACCCCGAGCCAGCACCGCGAGGTGCTCCGCCTCGCGGTACCGGCCTTCCTCGCCCTCGTCGCCGAGCCGCTCTTCCTCATGGCGGACTCGGCGATCGTCGGACGCCTCGGGGTGGCACCGCTCGCCGGGCTCGGGGTCGCGAGCGCCGTCCTCCTCACGGCGGCGAACGTCTTCGTCTTCCTCGCGTACGGCACGACCGCGGTCGTCGCGCGGCAGCTGGGTGCCGGCTCCCGGCGCGGCGCCATCTCGGCCGGTGTCGACGGCACGTGGCTCGCGGTGCTGCTCGGCCTCGCGACCACCACGCTCGTCGCCCTCGCCGCGCGTCCGCTCGCGGCTCTCTTCGGCGCCTCCCCGACCGTCCTCGAGCAGGCGACGACCTACCTGCGCATCTCGGCCCTCGGCATCCCGGCGATGCTCGTCGTCCTCGCGACGACCGGGGTGCTGCGTGGCCTGCAGGACACCCGCACCCCGCTCCTCGCGGCGGTCGCCGGCTTCTCGGTGAACATCGCCCTCAACCTCTGGTTCGTCCACGGCCTCGGGTGGGGGATCGCCGGATCGGCGTGGGGCACGGTCATCGCGCAGACCGGGATGGCGGCCGCCCTCGTCGTCGTGCTCGTCCGGTACGCCGGCCGTGAGTCGGTACCGCTCCGGGCGCATCCCGGTCGTGTCCTCGCGGCGGCCCGCGGTGGCGTCCCCCTCCTCGTGCGCACCCTCGCGCTGCGCGCCGTGCTGCTCCTCACGACGTGGGTCGCCGCCGGCCTCGGCGACGTGCCGCTCGCGGCCTACCAGGTGACCGCCACCATCTGGACCTTCCTCGCGTTCGCCCTCGACGCCATCGCCATCGCCGCCCAGGCGATCACCGGGCGCACCCTCGGCGCCGGGGAGGTCGAGACGACTCGCGCGGCGACCGGCCTGATGCTCCGCTGGGGCGTCCTCGTCGGCATCGTGCTCGGGGTCCTCGTCCTCCTCGTCCACCCGTGGGTCGGCGCGCTCTTCACACCTGACCCGGCGGTCCGGGCGGCCATCGCCGCGGGCCTGGTCGTCGTCGCGCTCGGCCAGCCGCTGTCCGGGTTCGTCTTCGTCGTCGACGGCGTCCTCATCGGGGCCGGTGACGGTCGGTGGCTCGCCCAGGCGATGGTCCTCGTCCTCGTCGCCTACCTCCCCGTCGTCCTCGCGGTGCGGGCGGCGGGTGGGTGGCTGCTCGAGGGCGGGAGCCTCGGGGGGCAGGTCCACGCCGTGACCTGGCTCTGGGTCGCCTTCACGGTCTTCATGTCGGTGCGGGCCTGCCTCATGTGGCTGCGCGTGCGGACCGACCGGTGGATGGTGACGGGGGCCGAGCTCGGCTGAACGGGCGCCCGCTGCGGGGGTCAGGGGACGACGGCGACGGCCGCCTCGCGCCTCGGGTCGCCCGCGGCCTGGAGGACGCCGTCCTCGCGCCGGTACGCCGCGCCCACCCCGCCGAAGTACATCGACCGCTCGCCGTGGGGGTGGGACCGCAGCCCCGACGCACGCACCGCCGCCTCGATGTCCGGGTCGGCCTCGTGCTCGACGACCGCGCCGCCGTCGGGGTCGAAGCGGACGTGCAGCCGCGGCGCGTCGATGGCCTCCTGGAGGTCGGCGCCGTGGAGGCACCCCTGGCCGAGCACCTGCATGAGCGCGGTCGTGATCCGGTCGGCACCCGGCGAGCCGATGGCGAGCGCCCGGCCGTCGGCGGTCCGCCCCGTCGTCGGGGCCATGTTCGACGCGAGCCTGATGCCCGGCCGCAGCCGGTGCAGCCCGAGCCGGTTGAGCTCGGGCTCCCCGAGGGCGTTGTTGAGCAGCATCCCGGTGCCGGGCACCGTGAGGCCGGCCCCGTACCCGGCCGACATCGTCACTGCGCAGGCGTTGCCCTCGGCGTCCACGGCCGAGACGTGCGCCGTGCTCGCCGACGTGGGCAGGCCGGCCAGCCCGTGGCGGTCGACGGAGAGCAGCAGCTCGTGACCGGCGGCGTCGAGGTCGGTGACGAGGTCGTGGACCTCGAGCCGGTAGCGGAGCACGGCCTGTTGGATCCGGATGACGTCGGCCCAGTCGACCTCGCCGCGGCGGCCCAGCTCCCCGAGCATCACGGCGAGCATCGGGCCGCCCACCGACGGTGGGGGGTTCATCGCGAGGTCCCAGTCGCCGACCCGGCGGCGGACCGAGGGCCGCACGAGCGGCGCGTACTCGGCGAGGTCGCGGCGGGTCACGAGACCGCCGCCGTGCTCCATCTCGGCGACGAGCGCCCGGCCGACCTCGCCGACCGTCAGCACCGACGACCCGTCCCTCCCGACGAGGTCGAGGACGTCGGCGAGCCGCGGGTTGGTCGACACATCGCCTGCCCGGAGCGGCGTCCCGTCCGTCCGGGTGACGACCTCGTGCGCCTCGGCGTCCGGACCGAAGAGGGGATCCGCGACGAACCCCAGGTAGCGCGCGGCGGCGGCACCGACGACGTACCCCTCCCGGCAGGCCCGCGCGGCCGGCGCGACGACCTCCGACCACGGTGCCGTCCCGAGCTCCTCGACGGCGTGCTGGCAGGCGGCCGCGGCCCCCGGGGTCGCCACGGACCCGTGACCGGCGAACATGACGACACCGCCGCCGTAGTCGGTGCGGACCTCCCGGACCCCTCCCCCGAAGGCCTCGGGCGGCAGGCCGCGGCCCGGCATCGCGACGTTGCCGTCGATGACGAGCGGCTCCTCGCCGGCCGGCCACACCGAGACGAAGGCACCCCCGGCGAGGGAGACGATGCCGGGCTCGGTCGCCATCGCGGCGAGGGCGGACGCGACGGCGACGTCGACCGCGCTCCCGCCGGCTCGCGCGACCTCGCGCCCGGCCGCGAGCGAGACCGGGCCGGTCGCGGCGAGGGCCACGCGTCCCATGCCCGGCATCCTGCCACCGGCGGCCGGTGCGCACCCCCGGCGTCCCTCGCGCAGTGGGCGGTAACGTGCCGCCATGACCCGACCGCCCCTCGGCGTCGTCGCGGGCACGGGGTTCTACGACCTCGACGCCCTCGAGGACCGTTCCACCGAGACCGTCGACACCCGCTGGGGACCGGCGCGCGTCACCCGCGGCACGTGGCACGGCCTGCCCGTCGTCTTCCTCACCCGGCACGGCCCGGGCCACTCCGTGCCACCGCACCTGGTGAACTACCGCGCCAACGTCCGCGCCCTCGCCGACCTCGGCTGCCGGGACGTCGTCGCCGTCAACGTCACCGGCTCGATCGACCCCGAGCTGCGCCCCGGCGACCTGCTCTGCCTCGACGACTTCGTCGACTTCACCAAGCAGCGTCCCGTCACGTTCTTCGACGGCAGCGGCCCGGAAGGAGTCGTCCACACCGACGTCCTCGAGCCCTACCATCCGGCGATCCGCCGCGAGATCCTCGAGGCCGCCGCCGCGACCGGGCGCAGCATCCGCGACGGCGGCGTCTACGCCGCGTTCGAGGGTCCCCGCTTCGAGACCCGGGCCGAGATCCGCCTCGCCCGCCTCGCCGGGGCCGACGTCGCCGGGATGACGGGGGTCCCGGAGGTCACCCTGGCCCTCGAGCTCGGCCTGCGGTACGCCGCCATCTCGCTCGTCGTCAACCCGGCGACCGGGGTCGCCGACACCGACGAGCCGATCACGATGGACGAGATCGAGGAGGTCCTGCGCGCCAGCGGCGCCGACGTCGTCGCCATCCTCGACGAGCTCGTCCACACCCGCGCCACCTTCGACGACGAGACCCCCGCCCGATGAGCCGCGTCGTCCTCCACGGCGCCCGCTACGTCGTCACCGTCGACGAGGCCGACACCGTCCTCGAGCACGCCACCATCACCATCGACGACGGCACCATCACGAGCATCGAACCCGCAGCACGGGAGGCGGAGCCG
>DASSQJ010000001.1:0-2740 GCA_035702545.1 Phycicoccus sp. | reverse complement strand
GATGGCCGAGCCGGGCAGCGAGGTGCGCGACTTCGTCGACGACTACTGCCGCCGCGGTGGCCGCGCCGTCGTGCTCGAGCCGAGCGACCGCGGCGAGATGATCGTCATCAAGCACGGGCGGCGCAGCATGCAGCTCGCGTGGACCCACCTGCTGCCGGCGACCTTCGGCGGAGCCGCGCGCTTCAACGTCGCCAACTCGCTGGCGGCTGCCGGTGCCGCCTTCGCTGCCGGGGCGCCCCTGCACGACATCCGTCAGGGACTGCGGACCTTCGCGACGACGTACTACCTCTCCCCCGGCCGGCTCAACCTCATCGAGGTGGGCAACGCTGACGTGTTCGTCGACTACTGCCACAACGCTGCCGGCATGAAGGAGCTCGGCACCTTCGTCGACCGCTACGCCGACCTGCGCGCCGGGCAGGCCGAGTTCGGACGGATCTCGCGTATCGGGGTCATCGCGACGGCCGGGGACCGGCGGCCCGAGGACATGCGGCACCTCGGGGCCGTGGCCGCGGCGTTCTTCGACGTCATCGTCGTCCGCGAGGACGAGCGGCTCCGTGGACGCGATCGCGGCTACACCGCGGGCGAGGTGGCCGCAGGGGTCCGCGAGCGGATGGAGCAGGGCGGGGTCCGCTGTCGCCAGGTGGAGGTCGTCCTCGATGAGAAGGAGGCGGTCCGCCACGCGATGGCGCGGGCCAACCCGGGCGACATCGTCGTCCTCTCCGTGGACCAGCACGCGGAGGTGATGGCCGAGCTCGAGGCGATGACCCAGCAGGCCCAGCCGGGCACCCACGTGACCGGTGTCGGCGACCCCGACCTCGACCCGCAGGCCCTCTCGGCCGAGGCGGCCGAGGCCGGCGAGACCGCGGCCCGCGACCTCGAGCCGGCCCCCGCCGGCGACGGCTGACTCCCGCGGGTCGCGGCCCTGTCCGGCGGCCGCGGCGCGTGACACGATGGGAGGTGCTGCAGCCACCGGAAGGAGCGTGCGCCATGAGCACCACCCGGATCCCCGCCTCCAGCGTCCCGCCCGGCACCGTCACCGGTGCCGACGGCTACGCGGTCGGCGACAACGGCAGCTACTTCGCCGTCGGACGGCGGTGCCGACACCTGCGCGCCGACCTCGCGGAGGGCAGCATCGACGACGACGGCTGCCTCGTCTGCCCCTGGCACGGGTCGGCCTACGACGTGACGACCGGGCGGATGGTGCGCGGGCCCCAGGGTGCCTACGCGAAGGTCCCCGGCCTGGACGCCGCGTACATCGGCCTGACCAAGGCGTTCCCGCTGCGTCGGGGCACGGTGACGGTCGACGGCGACGAGCTCGTCGTCGACGACGCGACCGGCTGAGCGGGGCCCGCCGACCGGGCCCGCTGACCCGCCCGTGGGCACTCGGGCCGGTTCGGGGGCTCAGTCCTCGAGGGCCGCCGCGTAGGCGGTCAGCGCGCGGCGGTAGCGCACGACGTCCTCGTCGGTGCTCGTCGTCACGAGGGCCGTGAGGAGGTCGCGGAGCGCCGCCGGGTCCCCGACGTCGTGCTGGACGAGGGCGCGGAAGGCCGCGGCACCGAGGCTGTCGGGGAGGCGTGCGACCACCTCGTCGACGAGCTCGCGGGCCTCCTCGAGGCGACCGAGGTTGCGCAGGCTGGAGGCGAGCTGGAGCTGGGCCCGGTGCCGGTACGGCTCGCGGAGGCCGAGGTCGAGGGCCTCGCGGTAGAGGGGGACGGCGCGGTCCGCTGCCCCCGCGGAGTCGAACGTCCCCGCGTACTCGTAGGTGAGGCGCGCGTCCCCGGGTCGTGCGGCGAGGAGCCGCTCGGCCGCTGTGATCCGGCCGCCGGCGTCGGCCATCTCCCACAGGGCGTCGATGGCCGCCTCGTCCTCGTGCTCGCCCCGGGCACGGACCACCTTCCGGCGGATCGCCTCGTGGTCGTCGGCGAGCGCTCCGTGCTCGTGCAGCCAGGCCGTGAGCTCCGCCCGCTCGGCGTGGCACATCATCGCGACGACGTCCCCGGCCGTGGCCGCGTCGACGAGCGCCTCGAGGCCGGCGAGCTCGGTCGCGTATGAGGAGACGTCGGCGATCCCGGTGTGCGCCAGGCCGGCCCGCAGGTGCGACTCGAGGTCGGCCCCGGCGCGGCCACGGAGGTACCGCTCCTTGTGCGCGATGACGACGTGGTCGGCGCGCAGCCCCGCCACCTCGCCCAGGGACCGGAGGATCTCGTCGGTCCGGTCCCCGGCCGTGCCGAGGGCGAGGTGGACCCGGCCCCCGGGCTCGACGAGTCCGCGGGCCACGTCGAGGAGGGCCTCGAGCCCCGCCTCGTTGTGCGCGAGGTCGATGATGACGGTCGCGTCACCGCCCTGCACCGCGAGGGTGTAGGTGTTCATCCGCCCCGGGTTGAGGACGTCGTCGGGCCGGAAGGTCCGCAGCCCCTCGATGACGTGCTGGCGGTGGATGCCGAGCCCGAGCGCCGCTGCGGCCCCGGCGAGGGCGTTGAGGACGTTGTGCCGGGAGAGCCCGGCGAGGGTCATCGGGACGTCGACGACGGGGACGAGCCGGTCGGGCGCTCCCCCGGCACCGAGGACCGTGACGTGTCCGTCGAGGACGGTGGCGGCGCGCCCCCCGGCGCCGAGTGCCTCGCGCACGGCGGGCGAGTCGGGGTCGCTGGTGAAGACCCAGGGCCGGGCCCGGATCCCGTGGCGCATCGCCCAGACCCGGGGGTCCTCGCCGGACAGGACGACCCAGCCCCCGGGCCGG